>NZ_JAOCFV010000108.1:0-763 GCF_029842145.1 Stenotrophomonas sp. GD03794 | reverse complement strand
TCTGGTCCAGGCCCGGGGCGCACACCCCACGAGAGCTTGGCTGCAGCCCCCCACGGCAACTTTGCGTAACGGCGACTCGCGGGAGGAACGCGCCACGCCAGCTCGGTGATCGCGCCCGCCTTCGGCCACCATCCACGCCAGCGAAGAAGGCTCGATTCCCGAGCTGTAGCGAGCGCGCGCCAAGGGAGCTGACTACCTAGACCGACCGAACGCAGACGCCCACCCCACGGCAATGCAAGGTTCGGCGTCAGTAGCCCCTGCTGCGCCCACCGCAGGTCAGTCCCGCTACCCACCCAACCCATCTCGGAACGCCATGCGCTCGAAACCTCTTGCCTGGCAAGGTCGGATGCGGTCCAGCAAATAGCGGTGTCGCGCCCAACGCGCTCACCGAGCGCCCACGCAGCACTGGTCTGGACGGTTAGCGAAGCGCCGCTTCCCCATCCAATTTGACTCAGCGTCCTGCGGCGATCTGGACGCGTCCACGTGAGCCGAGACTGCTGTCGAATACCCCGAATCACCGGTTCGACAGGCTGGTCGTCCCACTCCACCCCCAAGTTCAGAGGTAGGTATGCGCCAGACCCCAAATGCTTGGGGCCCAGATTGAGCGATGCAAACGCACCAGGCTTTGCCATCAGCGCACCATGGGAGCAGGCCGGACCCAATCCTGAATCGCAGCGTTAACGCGGCCAGCCTCATCCAAGCCAAGAACAATGTACTCAACGTCAGCGATTCGCTCGACCCGCCACGTGCCATCGGGGTTGCT
>NZ_JAOCFV010000107.1:0-1123 GCF_029842145.1 Stenotrophomonas sp. GD03794 | reverse complement strand
TCAGAACGGTTGTGCACACATGTTGTGCATACCTCATTACTAGGCATCTCTCTAAAACACTGCCTTTCTAGGAACTCATTCACCATGGATAGCACCATTTATTCTACCAAATGGAAAATTTGGGTGAGAAAGAGTGCCCACTGACCTCAATCCTATATTTTTCTCAACACTTCAGAGGGGGACGCTATGACTCTCCTTGCCCGAACTCGGTACGGGCCGCCCGCAGCACGCGAGCCGGTTCAGAGCTGAGGGCTTCGGCAGGTGGCATGCCGTTGAGCAGAGCGTGCGGTGAGAGAAACCACTCTGCCTCACGCCATCCGGTGCTGTGAAGTTGCCCGTACGGCTCGATCTCGAAATGACCGATTGCACGCAGTGCTGACAGGATTTCTGCCAAATATTCAACGGGCTCGCCGTTTTCACCAAACTGCCAGTCTGGGTAGCGATAGCCGGGCACAGGCTTCGTTACATAGACCCCGAGTAGCTGGCCGGCTCTGCGCAGCTGACCGGCTAGGCCGCTACCACTGGTCAATGACGGGCCGAGCTGTGAACTGACTTCGGCGGCGCTATGCCACTGTGCGGCAAGTTCATCTCGCCTGACGGCGGCGTCGGACAGGATCTTCTGGGCCGATGAGCAGGCGTCGGAACGCCGTGGTGCGCCCGTTGCTTCTGCCTGTGGCTTTAGCTGTTCTTGGAGAGATGCTTCAGTGAAATTGCCCGTTGCGTGGATGCGATCGAGCAGGAGTCGAAGCGCGATCGCTAATCCCTCGTCCTCTGATGGGTAGGGAGACGCAAACAGAGGTATCTGAACCCACAGATGCTCCTGTCCTGGGTGTACATAGGGGCGATGATCATCAAGCAGCAAGGCCGCGCCTAATTTTGGTGTGGCTAGCCGTAGATCCTTCGTGCTGCCCGTCCAATGGATGTATTCAAGGCTCGCGAACCACGGAGGCGCGCTTCCTTCACGAACCAACAAATCGGCAATGCTGCGAAAGCGCTCTTCCGGCACAGTCGTAAACATCATGAGCTGACTGAAGTGCGATCGGACGTCCTCCAAGAACCGACAGAGGCCGGGTCTTGGAATCTGGCTTATCGCATTGGAAATGAGTGTCCCTTCGAGGTCCAA
>NZ_JAOCFV010000106.1:0-1192 GCF_029842145.1 Stenotrophomonas sp. GD03794 | reverse complement strand
ACCGCAATCGCCCAGACCACGGTGACGTACATCCACACTGACGCCCTGGGCTCGGTCGTGGCTGAGAGCGATGCCAACGGCAATGTGATCAAGCGCTACGACTACGAGCCCGATGGGGCTCTGGTGGGTGATCAGGTCACGGACGGGCCGGGGTAAACCGGGCATGTGAGCGATGCGGCCACCGGGCTGAGCTACATGCAGCAGCGGTACATGGATCCGCAGTTGGGTGTGTTCCTGTCAATGGATCCGGTCACGGCGTATGACCAGCCGGTTGGGCAATTCAATCGGTATCGGTATGCGAACGGGAATCCGTACAAGTTCACAGATCCTGATGGACGGCAGGCGATTCCGATGCCGGCCCCTTACATCCTTCCCATCCCGGTTCCCAACCCCGGTGGAAACATCCAGCGCAGTGAGGATACATCCGGGGGGAATCGCGAGAGCGGGCCAAGTGGAAGGCCAACTTCGAGACCCACTGAACGTCCCGCAGGTCGGGATACAGTTCGGCGGGGGCGAGACGGGCAGCCAATACCCAATCGTTTCCCCGACCGACCACTACCCACGAAGCCCAATGGTGAGCCTGCACCAGAACCGGATGCGGCTGGCCCGCATACGCAACTGGGGCAGCGAGATGGTAGAAATGGAAAGTACGACCAGGCGAGAGAATTCGACGGTCACGGGAGGCCGGTAAAGACTATTGATTTTACTGACCACGGCCGGCCGGGCAGTCATACGAACCCGCACGAACATCCTTATGAGCCGAGTGCTACCGGGGGCACTCCTTCACGCGGACCCGCGCGGCCGCTTAACGGAGGCGGATAGTCATGACGGTAAACGCTTGGGACTTCCCAATCACGGGAGACAGGGTAGTTGAGGCGTTAAGAGATAACTTCAGCACGAATGATATTTGGCTGCTATCGCATTTGGATGTCCCTTCGGGAGCGGAGTCAAAAGCGACCTTGGGTCATCTTCGAGAGCGGATGGTGAACAGGCCGTTAGAGGTGTCGACTGGTGATCTGTGCGATGCGCTTGCTGGCGCGCCGCAAGTATGGGTACTGGACATCCGGCTATCATCTGACCACGAAGTCCAGCTCTACATTGAAGATGGTGAGGTATTTGAGGAGAGTCTGGACAGGATGGTCGGAACCGGAGATATCGCTGGACCGACAGACCCGGGACTGAGATGAAATGT
>NZ_JAOCFV010000105.1:0-1237 GCF_029842145.1 Stenotrophomonas sp. GD03794 | reverse complement strand
TGTAGCAACTGTGTTGCCGGAGGGGCTCAGGCTCCTCCGGCAGACAGGCACGGTAGTGCCGGCCGCTGGCCGGCAGCCTCTTGGAGCGCGCGCAGGCTGGCTTCAGGCGGGGATCGATCCGCCTTGAGCGTCGCGCACCCGGGCGTTGAGAATCACCAGCATCTTCCGCATCACCGCCACGATGGCTACTTTTCCTTCCTTGCCTCGGGCTCGCAGCGACTGGTAGAAATCGCGCAGTCGCGGTTCATGCCGCATGGCCGACATACTGGCCATGTAAAGCACCTGACGGATCTCGGCCCTGCCGCCATGGATGCTTCGTTTGCCACGCATGGTTCCGCTGTCGTGGGACATCGGGGTCACCCCGACCAAGCTGGCGATGCGCTTGCCACTGATCCTGCCAAGCTCTGGCAGATAGCTGGCCAGTACCGCTTGCAAGCCCGGGCCAACGCCCTTCATCGATTTCAGGACAGCCAATTGAGGCTGCTGGGCAACCTGCTCGGCAATCTGCTTTCCCAGGCGCCCAACTATCCCCTGCAGGCGGCTGATGTTGGCTTGCAGCAGTCGGCGCAACTCGCGATCGGTCACCATCTCCTGCTGCTGCCGCGCTACGGCCAGGGCTTCCATCGTCTGTCGACGTGCCCGTACGAATTCCCGCATTTTCTGCTGCCAAGGCTCCAGCGGTTGGTAGGTGGGCAGTTTGACCAGGGCCGCCATCTGCGCCAATGCATAGGCATCCAACCGGTCGGTCTTGGCCAGCTGACCCAACCCCTGGGCCAACCTACGGGCCCGCAGGGCATTGGCGCGGACCACCGGATGACCGGCGTTGTGCAGGAAGTTCAGTACTGACTGTTCGTAGCCACCGGTGGCTTCCAGCACAATCTGGCTCGCCGGATGTTTCCTCAACCAGAGATCCAATTCAGCAAAACCCGAAGCGCTATTGCTGACCTGCAGGATCTCGCCGTCCGTCGTGCCGACATCCAGTTGCCGCTTGCTGACATCAATCCCGATCCCGTTCATCACCGGACTCCGTATAGTCTGGAAGGGTCGAGAGCTCCCCCCGCTTGCCCAGTCTTATCACTGCGAGTGTCAGCTCCAGCAACTGTTCGGGCGGATCAAGGGAGATTCCGGCGTGGGCGCCAAGCTACATGGCGATCGTCGAGATCCAGGCTTACACGGCGGCCCACGCCGGCTCTCGGCACCTACGCTGCCAGATTCCGATCAGATAAGGCTTGGCAGC
>NZ_JAOCFV010000104.1:0-1254 GCF_029842145.1 Stenotrophomonas sp. GD03794 | reverse complement strand
TGACCTGCCCCCTTTCTCAGGGCCACTAGCTACTTAGTAGAGTCCAGGTTGGGGAGCATACCGCTCCGGTGGGTCAGGTTTCGATCAGCGGTCGAACCAGTCAAGGCACCTTCGTTGCGCAGCGCGGCGGCGAACTCGGCAGGCGTGCATTTGGGCAGTGAGCTGTGCGGACGCACCTCGTTGTAGTCCTTGCGCCAGATGGCGATTACCGCCCGTGCGTGCTCGAGCGAGATAAACCAGTTTTCGTTCAAGCATTCGTCCCGGAACTTGCCGTTGAAGCTCTCCACATAGGCGTTCTGCGTGGGTTTCCCTGGCTGGGTCAGCACAAGCGTCACGCCGTTGGCGGTCGCCCACTGGTCCAGCGCCCGGCCGGTAAACTCGGGTCCCTGGTCGGTCCTGATCGCCGCGGGGTAGCCGCGGAAACGGCATACCGCATCCAGGATGTCGGCCACGTTCTGGCCATTTATCCTCCGGCCGACGGCGATTTCCACCGCTTCCTTGGTGCAATCGTCCACCACCGTCAGGCACTTGATCGGGCGCCCGTTGGCCAGGGCGTCGAAGACGAAGTCCATCGACCAGGTGTGGTTGGGCCCCGACGGCAGCTGCAGCGGACGGCGCTCGACGGCCACGCGATCGCGCTTGCGGCGCTTGCGCACCGCCAGGCCAGCGTTGCGGTACAGCCGGTAGATTCGCTTGTGGTTGGCGATCCAGCCCTCCCGTTCCAGCAGGATGTGCAGCCGTCGGTAGCCGAACCGGCGACGTTCGCCCGCCAACGCAACGAGCCTGGCCTGCAACGGCGCGTTCGCCATGCGCGGCTGGTAGTGCAACACGCTGCGTGACAAGCCCAGTGCCCGGCAGGCCCGCCGCTCCGACAGGCCCAGCTTCGCCCGCACGTCCGCGACGGCAGCCCGTCGCGTCGGCGGGCTCAGTATTTTCCCCGCGCCACGATCCTCAGCGCTTCGTTGTCCAACATCGACTCGGCCAACAGCTTTTTGAGCCGCGCGTTCTCCGCTTCCAGTGCCTTCAGGCGCTTGGCGTCGGGCACATCCATGCCGCCGAACTTGCGCCGCCACAGGTAGAACGACGCGTCACTGAAGCCGTGCTTGCGGCAAAGCTCCTTGACCGGCGTGCCGGCGGCCGCCTGCTTCAGGAAGCCGATGATCTGCTCTTCGGTGTATCGCTTCTTCATGTCCGTCCTCTTGTGAGACGGACTCTACTAAGATCAGGTTGGCCCGGAAAACGGGGGGCAGGTCA
>NZ_JAOCFV010000103.1:0-4669 GCF_029842145.1 Stenotrophomonas sp. GD03794 | reverse complement strand
TTCCAGGTCCGGTGGCGCCGGACCGAGGGGGCCGCCGTCGAGGCTGATCCCTGCCGATTCGCGGTGCCGGCGCTCGATGCCGACTACTTCTCCATCACCCTTCGCCTCATGACGGTCTGACCAATGACGATCCTCGCAACCGATATCAAGATGCGCCAGTCGCAGCGCCTCACCGACAACCCTGATGGCGGCGGCCGTATGGTCCAGGCCGAGATTGTCGATGGAGCGATGAACAACCTGTTCCCCGACATCGGTGATGAAGAGCGGACCACGGGACGCTCCACGCTCCGCAAGATGTTCGTGCATGTGGACACCCCGGGCCCGGATGTTCTGAAGGATGCGATCGCGGTGCTGATCGACCCGCCGTCCGACCCGCGTGTGACCGTGACCATGTTCGCCACCGGCTCCTACAGCGATGTGCGCCTGGACGCCAAGAACCGGGTGGAGAGCTACATCACCCGCGGCACAGAATCGCGATTCATCCTGCTGGGCGACCACTTCATCGGCCAGATGACCATTCAGGTCTACACCACCAAGGATGCGCCGAGCCCGGACATCAACGACAACTTGAGCCTGCTGACGCTGGCTGCCTCGGGGCGCGATCCCGGCGAGCAGTACGTGCGGGTGAAGAACGTGCTTTCTCGGACCACGCGGACGTTCACCGATGACCAGGGCGCCTTCGAGCGCGATGTGCTTGTGATCGAGCTGGTGAATGCGCTGCTGCTCAATTTCTACGGGCAGGAGGTCATCCGCTACTCGGCCACGAAGCCGGGAACCCGGGTCTATGAGACCAACGTCGTGGATGCGACCAGCTACCACAGTGTGAAGCGGCTCACGGCTGCCGGGAAACCCGGTGACCTTTCCGTGCAGATCGACTCGCCCTATGTGCCGATTGTCCCCACGTCCACAGCTGAAACCGCCGTGAGCGACGTTCTGGCTGGCATGGGAACGTTGAGCCACGTCCCCTCGGGACCGGTCAACAGCCTGGCGCTGAGCTTCACCAGCGCATTCGTGGCTGGCGTTTCCGTCACTCGCTTCCTGGGCACGGGCATGGCTGTCGGCAGCGTGAAGGTGCTGGTGGGCAGCATCGAGCTTACGGATGACGGCACCGGCGGCCTGGCGTCTGCAGCGGTCACGCCCTGGTCGGGTACCGTCGACTATCAAACCGGCGCTGTGTCGCTGGTTCATTCCACCGGTGTGGGCAGCACCAGCGTCAGCATCACCGCCACGCCTGCCGGCACCATCCCCATGCAAGGCTTCACCGATGAGATCGCGGTGACGCAGAACAACCAGGGCATGGTCTGGCTGGCCCAGTTGGAGCCGCTGCCGGCGCCGGGCACGGTCGTGGTGGACTACCGCGCGCTCGGGCGCTGGTATCGCCTGACCGACAACGGTCGTGGCCAGCTCGTTGGCAAGCCCGGGCAGGGCAGCGGCACCATCAACTACGTGACCGGCTCTCTGGTGCTGACCACCGGTGCGCTGCCCGACCTGGATAGCAGCATCATCAGCGCGTGGGGTACATCGATCATTGCCGAGGCCCGTGCCGGCGACACCAACATCAAGCCACCTGCATTGCGGTTCATGCTGGGGAATGCCGGCGCTGCGCCCGGGACCGTGCACCTGACGGTGCGGGTGGGCGGTGTGGATGTGAACGTGGTGGACAATGGCGTCGGTGGCCTGCTCATCGCTGGTCAGCTTCGCGGCTCAATCGTCTATGCAACGGGAGAGTGCCTGCTGCAGCTGGAGACGCTGCCCGACGCCAATAGCCAGGTGGCGGTCAATTACGACTGGGGTGAGCCGCTTCATGCCGCGCCGCAGCCGGTACCGGATGGAAACGGGCTGGTCTCATTCACGCTGCCACAGGGTCCGGTCAAGCCGGGCTCAGTGATGCTGGACTGGGTCATTACCGTGATGCGTGATGCCTACGATCTGGCCTCCGCGCCGCAGCCCATGCGCGTCATCGCCAAGGACGACGGCAACGGCAACCTGGTGGCTGTCTCGGTGGGCGACACCGCCGCCACCACCGCGCTTGGGGCCATCAATTACAGCACCGGTGCGGTGAGCCTGCAGGCCGGAAAGTTCATGGTTCGTCAGGTGTCGTACCCGCAGTATGAGCTGCGCTCGGGGCGGTTGAAGGTGGTGGGCTATGGCCGAGTGGACGTGCTTGCACAGTTCTCCGCAGGCACGCTCGTTTCGGTCGGCTGGACGCTGGCTGGTGCTGGGACGGAGTCAGCCGAGGAATCGTTGCCACTGCCGCCGGTGTCCCTGCAGCTGACGCCGACCATCAGCGATAGCATCGTGCCAGGCAGCGTCAGGTTCAGCTTCCGTGGCCGGACCTACGTGGACCGCAGTGGCGGGCTCTACCACACGGTCGATCCTCTGACCGGGGCGGGTGTCTACGCTGGCACCATCGACTACACCGCTGGCGTGGTGAGCTTGACCCAATGGCTGGCCGGTGGCGCTAACAGCGTGCAGATCCAGTCCTTGCTGACGCGCATTGCTGACCCTGGCGTGGCCAACAGCTTCTTCCGGGCACCGGGTTCGCCGCTGCGACCGGGCATGTTCACGCTGCGCGCCAACCGCCTCGATGGCGAGATGCTCACTGCGACGGCTGACATCAATGGCGTGATCTCCGGTGCGCAGATCCGCGGCACCGTGGACTGGGAGAGTGGCGTCGCCAAGGTGCAGTTCGGCCAGTTGGTGCCGGTGGCTGGCAATGAGGGCCAGCCCTGGTTCGATCCTGATCTGGTGGAGGGCGACCGGATCTGGCGCCCGGCGCTGGTGCTGGCCGGCTCCATCTACATGGGGGCGGTCGTCTACCGCTCGATTCCGCTGTCGGAGGTCGTCATCGGCCTGTCGTCGGTGCGGCTTCCGAGCGATGGGCGCGCCCCGGCCTTCAAGCCCGGGCAGACGGTCTTGATCCACCACACCGCCAAGCACGTGGTGGCCTCGCCCCAGGCGAACCAGACCGTTTCCTTCGGCCGTGGGCGGGTGGCGGCCATCGAGGTCCGGGATTCGCGGGGCGCGCCGGTGGATGCGGCATGGTTTGTGGCTGACTTGGACGTGGGCACGCTGAAGTTCAGTGATCCGCTGAACCTTTCTGCCTACACGCTGCCCATCACGATCAGCGAGCGCGTTGAGGATCGGCGTTTGGTTGTGCAGCCACAGATCACGGGCGAGATCGAGATCAACACTGGCCTGACTCATGACTATCCGGTGGGCGAGGCGATGATCAGTACCGCGCTGCGTCTGGGCGAGGCGAATGGCTCGCTGGATCTGCAGGCGCGCGTGGTGAACCTGTTTGATCAGGCCGCCTGGTCAAACGTATGGGCCGATGCGCCCTCCGGCAGCGTGGCCCCTGGTACCTACAACGACACCGACTATCCGCTGGTGGTGACCAATGCGGACGCAATCACTGAGCGTTGGGCTGTGCGGTTCACGTCCGCGACGCAGTTCGAGCTGATCGGTGAGACGGTGGGCGTGATCGCTTCAGGCAACACAACGTCTGATCTTGCGCCGGTGAATCCACGCACAGGGCAGCCTTACTTCCGCATGCGGAAAGAGGGGTGGGGCGGTGGTTGGTCGACCAACAATGTGGTGCGGTTCAACACCGTGGGTGGTCTGGCTCCGGTGTGGATGATTCGCACGACGCTGCCTGGGACCCCGGAAGTGGTTACCGATTCAACTCGTATCCAGGTAATCGGCAATATCGAAGGAGCCGCATAATGGCCTCGCTGCCTCGAATCTATCGTTCTACTGACCCTGGTGCCCCGCAGTTGAGCGGCGTGGCTGGCAGCCTTGTGGCACTGCTGGATGCGGTGCTGGTCAATGGGTATGGGGTCGGTGCCGATTTCAAGCCTGGCGCAGGCTGGGTTCGAACCTTCACCGCGACTAACAAGCGCGTATACCGCAACAATCACGTGGATGGTTCGGGCGGCTATCTTCGTGTTGAGGAGCCGAGCGCGACGCCCGGATACGCGTACGCGCGAGCTTACGAAACGATGAGTGATGTCGACGCTGGGACTGGGCCCGCACCCACCACTGGGCAGCGCGCCAACGGAATTCTCCTGTTGAAATCAAGCGAGAACAACGGGAACTCTCGGCTATGGGAAATCATCGCCACGGATCAGGCGATGTACTTCTTCGTGAACTATTACAGCTTGCCTATTTCGAATCCGTACGCAACGATTCCGGCTTTTCCGTTCTTTGCAGGCGATATCGAATCCTTCGTTCCAGGGGACAAGTCGCACTTCATGGTGGGCGGAAACGCGATGGTCACCCCGGCCAACAGTGTTGGGGATGGTTTGCTGCACACGACAACCTCGCTCTATGGTGGCATGCCCAGCAGTGTCTGTTGTTATGCACTCAGGGCCTACACACAGCAGCCCGGATCGATCCCTTTGCATCTGGTAAATCCGAGCTATGGCACCGAAGGAAGTGCGATTGGATCGGGTGGCGTTGTGTTTCCAGATCCGATCTCTGGCGGTGTCTTGATCGAACGGCCGCTGATGAAGGAAGGGGCCTATCTGGCGAGGGGGTGTCTGCCAGGTGCGTACTCTCCATTGCATGCGCGGCCATTTCTGAGTGGTGAGATGTTGGTCGATCTCGATGCGTTTCCGGGGAAGACTCTTTACGTCAAATCCTTCAATGTGCTGAACAGCAATTCGCC
>NZ_JAOCFV010000102.1:0-5235 GCF_029842145.1 Stenotrophomonas sp. GD03794 | reverse complement strand
CACGCCACAACGTGGCCAGGTCCTGCCCGCTGACCGGGTCGATGAAGCCCGGCGCGATGTCGGCCAGCGGCTTCAGCACGAAGGCATGCTTCAGCTCCGGGCGCGGAATGCGCAGGTGGCCGGGACCTTCCACCACCAGATCCCCGTAGAACACCACGTCGATGTCCAGGGTCCGGTCGGAGAAGCGCGGCCCGCTACGGTCGCGGCCGTGTGCGTCTTCCAGCGCATGCAGCCAGTCGTCCAGTTCCTGCAGCGGCAGGTCGGTTTCGATCGCCACCGCATTGTTGAGGAAGGCCGGGCCATCGAAGCCGACCGCGGCGGTACGGTAGGCGGGCGACACCTGCAGCGCGCCGAAGCGCTCGCGCAGGGCCGCCACCGCGGCGTGGAGGTAGCGACGGGGCTGGACGTTGCTGCCCAGGCTCAGGAGCACGGTGGTCATGCGGTTCAGGTGACGGCACTTGGGGGGCGTGGACATGCCGTCGTCACGGCGGCCTGCCTACAATCCGGGACGCACATGATAGGGCACCGACATGACCTATTGCGTTGGAATCGAGGTGGACGAAGGCCTGGTCTTCGCTGCCGACACCCGGACCAATGCCTCGCTGGACGATGTGCGCGTGCACCGCAAGCTGCACGTGTTCGAGTACCCCGGCCAGGCAGCCTACGTGCTGATGGCGGCTGGCAACCTGGCCACCACCCAGCTGCTGGTGTCGCGCCTGGGGCGCGATGCCGACGAAGGGCGCGCGCCCAACCTGCGCGACATAACCCACCTGTTCGAAGCCGCCGAGTACGTCGGCCAGCTGCTGGTGGACAGCCAGGTGCACAGCAACCACAGCGAACATGGCCACGATGGGGTCAATACCCAGGCCACGCTGATCTTCGGCGGCCAGATCGCCGGCGAGCGCCCCGGGCTGTACATGATCTATCCGCTCGGCAACGCCATCGCCGCCTCGCCGGAGACGCCGTACCTGCAGATCGGTGAATCCAAGTACGGCAAGCCGATCCTCGACCGCATCCTCAGCCCGGCCACACACCTGGAGGATGCCGCGCGCACGGCCATCGTCTCGCTGGACTCCACCATCCGTTCCAACCTGTCGGTGGGCCTGCCGATCGACCTGGCGCTGCTGCGCGACGGCGAGTTGCGCATCGGCCAGCAGCTGCGGCTGGGCGCGGATTCAGCGCTGTATGCAGACATCCACCAGAACTGGTCGCGGCGGTTGGAACAGGCGGTGGATGCGCTGCCACGGTTCCCCTGGGAAACCCTGGACCGGTAGTGCCGGCCGCTGGCCGGCAACCGCAATGATCCCACCGCACGCGGATGCCGGCCAGCGGCCGGCACTACCGCGGCATCAGCCCAGCGCTTCGGCCACCGCGCGGAAGACCTGCTGCATCTGCAGCGGCTTGTGCAGCACATGCACCTCGACACCCGCAGGGAACGTATCGGCCGGTACCGTCACTGCCGCATCCTCCAGCACCAGCGCGGGGCCGCGATAGCCCAACGTCGCCATCTCGCCCAGCAGCTGGCTGGCCGGCAGCAGCTTGGAGCCAGCATCGGCAATCACCAGCGCCGGCATCGCCTCCTGCTGCATCCAGCGCAGCGCCGCCGGGCCATCGGAGGCCAGCTGCAACTGGTAGCCCTGGCTGGACAGCGCGTTGCCGAGCAGCGACAGGCGCGTGGCTTCGCCATCGACCACCAGGATCGACTGGCCGCTACCCAGCGCCACCAGCTGCTCGATCGGCTCGCTGCCATCGATGGCCTCGTGCATCGGCAGCCGCAGTTCGAAGCAGGTGCCCTGCCCCGGCTGGCTGCTGACGTGGATGCTGCCGCCGGCGCCTTCAACGATGCGCTTGCAGGAAATCAGGCCCAGGCCCGTGCCATCGGCCTTGGTGGTGAAGAACGGATTGAACAGGTGCGACAGCGTGTCCGCATCCATGCCGATGCCTTCGTCGGCGACCCGGATGTGCATCCAGTCCACGCCATCGCGCTGGCCGGCATGGCTGGCAGTCAGGCTCAGGCGGCCGCCATTGGGCATCGCCTGGATCGCGTTGAGCGCCAGGTTCAACATCACCTGCTGCAGCTCGGTGTAGTTGGCATCGACCACCAGGCCTTCGTCCTGCACCTGCAGTTCCAGGCGCACGGCATCGGGCACGTTGCTGCGCAACAGCAGTGCCACCGCATCGAACAGGCCATCGATCTCGATGCGCTCGCTCGGCTTGCGCGAACCGCGCACGAACGACAGCATTGATTCGGCCATCTCGTGGCCACGCCGGCCGCACTCGGCGATGACATCGGCCAGATGGTGCAGCTGCGGATCCTCGGTACGCGCCTTCAGCAGGTCCGGCATGATCAGCAACGGCTGCAGGATGTTGCGCAGGTCGTGGCTGAGGCCGGCGGCAAGCAGCGACAGGCTTTCCAGGCGCTGCGCGCGCATCAGTTCGGTTTCCACCCGTGCACGCTCCACCGCGCTGCGTGCATCGCGGATCGCACGCGCCACCGCCGACGGCAGGCGCGCCGGCAGGTGCTTGATGATGTAATCGTTGGCGCCCTTCTGCAGCGCCGCCACTGCGTTCTCCTCACCCATGGTGCCGGAGACGAAGATGAAGGGCACTTCCGGCGAGGTCTCGCGCACGATGCGCAGCGCGTCATCACCGGAGAACCCCGGCATGCTCAGGTCGGACAGCACGATGTCCGGCTGGAACCTGGCCAGTGCCTGGCGTAGTTCGGCCTCGCTCTCGACACGCTCGAAGCGGGCTTCCAGGCCCGCGTCGAGCATCTGTTCAGACATCAGCTCGGCATCTTCCGGTGAGTCTTCCACCAGCAGGATGCGCAGCGCCCCCAGGGCGGGACCGGTCAGGGGCATGGGCTCACTCGAGTTCCGGTGCCTGGTTGATCAACGCCCAGAACTTGCCCAGGGTCTGCACCGCGCCGAAGAACTGGTCCACGTCGACCGGCTTGACCACGTAGGCGTTCACGCCCATGTCCCAGCTGCGGGCGAGGTCGCTTTCCTCCCGTGAGGACGACAGGATCACCACCGGCAGGCGCTTGAGTTCTTCGTGCTCGCGGATCTGCCGCAGCACTTCCAGCCCATCCATGCGCGGCATCTTGATGTCCAGCAACAGCACCGCCGGCAGGCCTTCCTCGCGATTGGCGAAGGCACCACGGCGCAACAGGTAGTCCATCACTTCCACGCCGTCTTCGACGTGCACGATGGGATTGGCCAGACGCGCCTCTTCCAGGGCGTCGATCGCCATTTCGGCATCAGCCGGGCTGTCTTCGGCGAGAAGAATGGTGCGCAGAGTGGTCATGCAGAAGGCCCTTGTTTGTCCGCATCGATCGCGGGAGGCAGGTAGAAGTGGAAGGTGGCGCCGACGTCCGGTTCGGCCTCGGCCCAGATACGGCCGCCATGGCGGGTCAGCACGCGGCGCACGCTGGCCAGGCCGATGCCGGTACCCGGGTAGTCACTGGCCTTGTGCAGGCGCTGGAACACACCAAACAGCTTGCCGGCGTAGGCCATGTCAAAGCCTGCACCATTGTCGCTGACCGTGAACTGATGACCGCCATCGGGCTGCGGCTGGTAATCCACGCGGATCTTCGCCGGCTCGCGGTTGCCCGAGTACTTCACCGCATTGCCGAGCAGGTTCAGCCAGACCTGGCGGATCATGTTCTCGTCCGCCACCACGATCGGCAGCGGCGCGATGCTCCACTCCACCTGGTGCGCGTGGCCGCTGCTTTCGGCCTCCGCCTGCAGGTTGGAATCGAGCATCGCACGGGTATCGGCCACCAGCGACTGCATGTCCACCGCCTGCTGGCGCATCGCCGCGCGGCCCAGCCGCGAGTAGACCAGCAGGTCGTCGATCAGTGCCGCCATGCGCCGCGCCGAACTGGAGATCACTTCCAGGTAATGGCGGCTCTTGTCGTCGGCAGCGTCGCCGAGGTGGCGCGACAGCTTGTCGGAGAAACCGGCCACGTGGCGCAGCGGTGCGCGCAGGTCGTGCGACACCGAGTAGCTGAAGGCCTCCAGCTCACGGTTGACCTCGGACACCTGGGCCACCTTGCCTTCCAGCTGGCGATTCAGCTCTTCCACGCGCAGCTGAACCGCACGTTGCATGGTCACGTCACTGACCGTCAGCAGCACCACCTCGTCATCGGTATCCGGCAGCGGCATGCGCCGCGCATTGAGCAGCATGTAACGCGCCATGCCATCGGCAGTGCGCTGCTCGTGCTCGAAGTCCCACAGCTCCCGACCACGCGAGAGCACGTCGGACAGGCGCTGACGCACCACCGTGTCCTTCCACGCACCATCACCGACGGATTCCAGCAGCAGGCCATCGGCACGTTCGTCCTGCAGCCCGTACAGCTCGGCGAAGGCAGGGTTGTGCAGCTGTACACGCAGGTCACGGTCAAGCAGCACGATCGGTTCGCGCACCGTCTGCAGTACCGACGCGGCACGTGCCGCCGCGCGCAGTGATTGCCGTTCGGCATGCAGGCGACGGCCGATCTGCCGCTGCAGCAGCCACAACACCAGGCCGAGCAGCGCCAGCTGGATCACCAGCGAACTCCACGACACCAGCTCGGTCTGCTTGCGCTGGCGCGCAGCCTGCTCCGCACGCAGGGTCAGCAGTTTCTGCTCACTGGCCTGCAGTTCTTCAACCAGGCCGCGAATCGGATAGCGCGTGCTCAGGTCCTTCACCAGCCCGCGCTGATCACTGTTGGGCTCAGACTTGGCCAGCTCACGGGCAAGCGCCATGCGCCCTTCCAGCATCGACTCGATACGGCCGATGCGGATCAGCTGGTCAGGATTGTCGCGGGTCATCCGGCCCAGTTCGGCCAGGCGCCCGGGAATGTCGTTGGCCTTGGCCATGCGCTCGCGCAGCCCCGGCGCGTCCACACCCTTGGACAGCGTCAGCGCCGCCGACTCGACATCGCGTACGTCCGCCTGCAGCTGCTGCAAGGCTACGCCGACGGCCTGGGTGTGATTGACCCAGGCCATCGCCTGTTCGTTGTCCTGCTGCAGTTTGCGCAGGGTCAACCACGGCACCACGATGATCGCGGCGGCGGCCAGCGCCAAGGCTGGCAATCGCCAACGGTCCCAGATGTCGTCACTGAAAACCAGCGCCATAGTTCCTCGTCAGCACAGCCGCGAAGCGTTTTCCGGGACGAGCCCGGTTGCGGCGGAACCGGCAATATAGCGCAGGCGGTCACAAGTCTGGGGTTTCCAGCGCGGTTGCCTGAAC
>NZ_JAOCFV010000101.1:0-2500 GCF_029842145.1 Stenotrophomonas sp. GD03794 | reverse complement strand
CGTGTGCGTACAAGCAGTAGGAGCTCCGCAAGGAGTGACTGCGTACCTTTTGTATAATGGGTCAGCGACTTACTGTTCGTGGCAAGCTTAACCGTATAGGGGAGGCGAAGGGAAACCGAGTCTGATAAGGGCGCATAGTCGCGGGCAGTAGACCCGAAACCGGGTGATCTAGTCATGCCCAGGGTGAAGGTGCGGTAACACGCACTGGAGGCCCGAACCCACTCCCGTTGCAAAGGTAGGGGATGAGGTGTGATTAGGAGTGAAAAGCTAATCGAACCCGGAGATAGCTGGTTCTCCTCGAAAGCTATTTAGGTAGCGCCTCATATGTATCCTCTCGGGGGTAGAGCACTGTTATGGCTAGGGGGTCATCGCGACTTACCAAACCATTGCAAACTCCGAATACCGAGACGGACTGTATGGGAGACACACGGCGGGTGCTAACGTCCGTCGTGAAAAGGGAAACAACCCAGACCCACAGCTAAGGTCCCAAATTCACTGCTAAGTGGAAAACCATGTGGAAAGGCACAGACAGCCAGGAGGTTGGCTTAGAAGCAGCCACCCTTTAAAGAAAGCGTAATAGCTCACTGGTCGAGTCGGTCTGCGGGGAAGATTTAACGGGGCTAAGCAGTGAACCGAAGCTTGGGGTGCATAACTTTGTTATGCGCGGTAGAGGAGCGTTCCGTAAGCCGTTGAAGGTGGATTGAGAAGTCTGCTGGAGGTATCGGAAGTGCGAATGCTGACATGAGTAACGATAATGCGGGTGAAAAACCCGCACGCCGAAAGCCCAAGGTTTCCTTGCGCAACGTTAATCGGCGCAGGGTGAGTCGGCCCCTAAGGCGAGGACGAAAGTCGTAGTCGATGGGAAGCAGGTTAATATTCCTGCACCTCGCGTAAGTGCGATGGAGGGACGGAGAAGGTTAGGTGTACCAGGCGTTGGTTGTCCTGGGGAAAGGCGGTAGGTTTGGATCTTTGGCAAATCCGGGATCCTTCAAGACCGAGCACCGAGACGAGCCTTTAAGGCGAAGTCACTGATACCACGCTTCCAGGAAAAGCTCCTAAGCTTCAGCTTACGCAGACCGTACCGTAAACCGACACAGGTGGGTAGGATGAGAATTCTCAGGCGCTTGAGAGAACTCGGGTGAAGGAACTAGGCAACATGGCACCGTAACTTCGGGAGAAGGTGCACCCTTTTTGGTGGCTCGTGCGAGCTATAGCTGAAGAGGGTCGCAGTAACCAGGCCGCTGCGACTGTTTATCAAAAACACAGCACTCTGCAAACACGAAAGTGGACGTATAGGGTGTGACGCCTGCCCGGTGCTGGAAGGTTAATTGATGGGGTCAGCCGCAAGGCGAAGCTCTTGATCGAAGCCCCAGTAAACGGCGGCCGTAACTATAACGGTCCTAAGGTAGCGAAATTCCTTGTCGGGTAAGTTCCGACCTGCACGAATGGCGTAACGACAGCGGCGCTGTCTCCACCCGAGACTCAGTGAAATTGAAATCGCTGTGAAGATGCAGCGTTCCCGTGGCAAGACGGAAAGACCCCGTGAACCTTTACTATAGCTTTACACTGAACGTTGAGTTCGTCTGTGTAGGATAGGTGGGAGGCTATGAAACTGTGGCGCTAGCTGCAGCGGAGCCATCCTTGAAATACCACCCTGTCGTGCTTGACGTTCTAACCTGGGCCCATTATCTGGGTCGGGGACCGTGTATGGTGGGTAGTTTGACTGGGGCGGTCTCCTCCTAAAGAGTAACGGAGGAGCTCGAAGGTACGCTCAGCGCGGTCGGACATCGCGCACTGTGTGCAAAGGCATAAGCGTGCTTGACTGCAAGATCGACGGATCAAGCAGGTAGGAAACTAGGACTTAGTGATCCGGTGGTTCTGTATGGAAGGGCCATCGCTCAACGGATAAAAGGTACTCCGGGGATAACAGGCTGATACCGCCCAAGAGTTCATATCGACGGCGGTGTTTGGCACCTCGATGTCGGCTCATCACATCCTGGGGCTGTAGTCGGTCCCAAGGGTATGGCTGTTCGCCATTTAAAGTGGTACGCGAGCTGGGTTCAGAACGTCGTGAGACAGTTCGGTCCCTATCTGCCATGGGCGTTGGAGATTTGAGAGGGGCTGCTCCTAGTACGAGAGGACCGGAGTGGACGAACCTCTGGTGTTCCGGTTGTCACGCCAGTGGCATTGCCGGGTAGCTATGTTCGGAAGCGATAACCGCTGAAAGCATCTAAGCGGGAAGCGCGCCTCAAGATGAGATCTCCCGGGGCACAAGCCCCCTGAAGGAACCATGTAGACTACGTGGTTGATAGGTCAGGTGTGTAAGTACAGCAATGTATTGAGCTAACTGATACTAATGATCCGAGAGGCTTGACCATATAACCTCAAGTTGCCTTGGCTTTACGACAACGTCGTAAGAGCATCCAAGTGCACGCTACGTCACAAGAACTATGCGAGGCTGGCGCCTTGTCCTCCGGGACGAGTGCGACTCTCCAAAAGC
>NZ_JAOCFV010000100.1:0-5290 GCF_029842145.1 Stenotrophomonas sp. GD03794 | reverse complement strand
AGCAGCAGGTGGAAGTGCTTTTCGCGGGTCTGGCCGTCATTGCCGCTCGCGATTTCGCGGTGGCTGCGCCAGGCCGAGACGCGGAAGCCCGACACACGCAGCGCCAGCTCCACCGCGTCCAGCTCATGCAGCTGGAAGTCGGCAGCAAATGGCAGGCTGCGCATGAAGCTGGCATCGCCAAAGGCCAGGCACAGGCGGCCGCCCCGGCGCAGCACCCGCGCCAACTCGTCCAGCACCGGGGCCAGGTTCGGCCAGAAGTACAGGGTATTGACCGCCAGCGCCGCATCCATCGCGGCATCGCTGACTGGCAGGGCATGGGCGTCGCCGTGTCGCATCGCGGCACGCTCGGCCAACCTGGCGCTGGCCAGGCGCTGGTTGCCGGCCTCGACCATGGCAGTGGACAGCTCGATACCGAGATAGTGGCTGTCGGTGGCCTGCAGCATCAGCGGCGCGAAGGCCGCATTGCCGGGGCCGATCTCCAGGACCCGTTCGCCAGTGCCGACGGCCAGCAGCCCGATCGCGGCCAGGTTGAGCGCGCCATTGCTGCGGTTCATCGAGTCGGCCACCGCCAGCGCGGCCTCGCCTTGGGGCTGCCGCAGCTGCGCGGCCAGAGTGGAAGCATCCAGCATCATCATCGTCCGTTGCAGGGTTTCGGACGTGGCGGCGGCGGGTCCGCCGCTGACCATAGCGCTGACGTTGTGGCTTGGGAAGTAGGGAAACCCCGCTGCGGGGTGATGAGGAAATGTCCAGCGTCGCAGTCGGTGAGATCTGGTTGTCCACAGGGGGTGTGGATTACGCGTGGGCAACTTTGTGGATAAGCCGCGACAGGCGCCACCCCCCTAGGCTGTCAAGATGGGTGGCGAAAAATTCACCGCTGGTGAGGGCGGGTGAGGGAGCGGTGAAGGATGGACCCTGCCGCCGCTGTCGCCAGCGGCGGCGCTCGCGGTAACCTGTGGGCCTTGATGCTCCGTGAGACCCCATGAAACGTCACTTCTCGATGCTGCGCGAATTCCAGCTGGCCGACTGGTTCACCCTGGCCAATGCTTTCTGCGGCACCGGTGCGGTGTTTGCCGCGATGCGCTTCCTGCAGGACGGCGAGCACGGCTACCTGCTGTTCGGCATGGCACTGATCCCGCTGGCCTTCATCTTCGACGCCCTCGACGGGCGCATCGCGCGCTGGCGCAAGTCCAGTTCCACCCTGGGCCGCGAGCTGGATTCGCTGTCAGACGTGATCTCCTTCGGCGTGGCCCCGGCGGCGCTGGCCTACGCCTGCGGCATGCAGGGCGGCTGGGACTGGCTGGTGCTGAGCTACTTCGTCTGCTGCGGTGTCAGTCGCCTGGCGCGCTACAACGTCACCGCCGAGGCACTGGCCGGCGACGAGGGCAAGGTCACGTATTTCGAGGGCACCCCGATCCCGACCAGCCTGGTGCTGGTGATCGTGCTGGCGATCGCTGCCGGCACCGGCGCCATCGGTCGGGACATCTGGTTCGGCCAGTGGCAGATCGGTCCGTGGCAGCTGCATCCGATGGTGCTGCTGTTCGCCCTGTCCGGATCGCTGATGATCAGCAAGACCCTGCGTATCCCCAAGCCATGAGCCAGCCCTGCGGAGGCCTGCGATGACCAGCTCGGCCCACGACGCCGGCAGCAGCGATTTCGAAACCCTGGCCCGGCAGTACTTCGGCGCCTGGGGCGATGCCCTGCGCCATGCGACCACGCCCGGTGCGCCGGCTGGCGATGACCCTGGCAGCTGGCAACGGCTGTTCGACTGGTGGGGCCAGCTGCTGCCCGAACAGGGGCAGGGTGCGCCGGAAGATGCCGTGCGCCGCTTCCGCGAACAGGCGGGCAGCTGGTACGGCACCATGCAGGAAGTCGCCGCGCGTTTCGCCGGCCGCGACGCCAGCAGCGCCGACGTGGCCCAGGCCTGGCGCGAGGCGGTGCAGGGGCAGGGCGATGGCATGCTGCAGTGGATGCTGCAGGGGGCCCGTGGCAGCACCCACGCTGGCGCCGCTGTACCGGAGTTTGCCGCCTGGCTGCAGCAGTTCCAGCTGCAGGCCGGCCCGTGGCTGCAGAGCCCGGCGTTCGGGCCCGGTCGTGAGCACCAGGCGCGCTGGCAGGCGCTGCTGCGGGCGCAGGAGGAATACCAGCAGCATTCGCGCGCCTATGTCGATCAGATCAAGCAGGCGCTGGACGAGGCCTTCGCGCTGTTCGAGCAGCGCCTGGCCGAGCACGAGCAGCCGGGCAGCCAGTTGACCAGCGCCCGCGCGATGTTCGACCTGTGGATCGAAGTGGCCGAGGAGGCCTATGCCAAGGTCGCCATGTCCGAGCCGTTCCAGCAGGTGTACGCCGCGCTGGGCAACGCACAGATGCGGCTGCGCGCCGGCCTGCAGCGCGAGGTGGAACAGATGAGTGAACGGATCGGCCTGCCGACCCGCAGCGAGATGGACGCCGCGCACCGCCGCATCGCCGAGCTGGAGCGCAGCCTGCGTCGCCTGCAGGCACAGGTGGTGGCCATGGCCAGTGCGGGCGAGGTCGATCCGGTGGCACAGCCGGCGCCGGCGAAGGTGAAGCCGGTCGCGCGCAAGGCCGCGAAGAAGGCCGCGCCGGCAAAGAAGGCGGCTGCGAAAAAGGCGGCACCAAAGGCAGCGCCCCGTACTTCCACGCGGACGCGTGACCGATGAAAGGACCGCTGGGCTTCAACGCCGATGACCTGATGCAGGAAACCCTGGCCATGCAGCGCAAGCTGATGGAAGGGCTGAAGCTGCTGCCGCAGGTGGAAGACGTGGACTATGGCGTCACCGCCCGCGAGGAAGTCTGGCGCGACGGCAAGGTGGTGCTGTACCGCTTCGTCGGCGAACAGGCACCGACCCGCCGCACGCCGTTGCTGATCGTCTACGCGCTGGTCAACCGGCCGTACATGGTCGACCTGCAGGCCGATCGCTCACTGGTGCAGAAGCTGCTGGCGCTGGGGCAGGACGTCTACGTGCTGGACTGGGGTTACCCGGATCGCTCGGAGCGCTTCCAGACCCTGGAGGACTATCTGCTGCGCTACATCGATGGCGCGGTCGATGCGCTGCGCGCGCGCAGTGGTGGACCGGTCGACCTGCTCGGCATCTGCCAGGGCGGCGTGTTCGCGCTGTGCTACGCCGCGCTGCGCCGACAGAAGCTGGGCAAGCTGATCACCATGGTCACCCCGGTCGATTTCCACACCGCCGACAACATGCTCTCGCACTGGGCGCAGCAGGTGGACGTGGACCTGCTGGTGGACACGCTGGGCAACATCCCGGCCGACCTGATGAATGCCAGTTACCTGATGCTCAAGCCGTTCCGCCTGAACGTGCAGAAGTACGTGGGCCTGCTCGACATCCTCGATGACAAGGCGGCGCTGGAGGATTTCCTGCGCATGGAGAAGTGGATCTTCGATTCACCGGACCTGGCGGGCGAGGCCTTCCGCGACTTCATCAAGCAGTTCTACCAGGGCAACGGGTTGATGAACGGCACGGTGCGGATCGGCGAGGAAGCGGTGGATCTGTCGCAGGTGACCCTGCCGGTGCTGAACATCTATGCCGAGCAGGACCATCTGGTGCCGCCGGATGCCTCGCGCGCGATGCGTGGACGCCTGGGCACCGAGGACTACACCGAGTCCAGTTTCCGTGGCGGCCATATCGGCATCTACGTGTCCGGCCGCGCGCAGCGCGAAGTGCCGGCCACGATCGATGGCTGGCTGAAGGCGCGCGACGCGTAAGGCCTGCTTCGTTTTTGTAGCGTCGAGCCATGCTCGACTGCATGGAGAATGATGATGTCGCGAAGGATTTCGTTGCTGCTTGCCACGCTGCTGCTGGCTGCCCCTGTTGCGCAGGCCGCACCCAGTGCGGATGCACGGCGGGAGATCGCCCAGCTGATCTCCAGCCTGGACGGCTCCCAATGCCGGTTCCAGCGCAATGGCAGCTGGTACGACGGCAGCGATGCGCGCGCGCACCTGCAGCGCAAGTACGACTACCTGCTGAAGAAGGACATGGTGGACAGCGCCGAGCAGTTCATCGAGCGCGCCGCCAGCCAGAGCAGCATGAGCGGCAAGCCCTATCGCATCCAGTGCCCGGGGCAGCCTGAACAGACCGCAGCTGCCTGGTTCGGCGCACGCCTGCAGGCCCTGCGCCACCGCACGCCGTAGACATGGGGGCGGTGTAGAGTCGAGCCATGCTCGACTGCTTTTTCCCGTAGCCTTGGAGGACTGCCATGAACACCACGCCGCGCACGCTGTCACGTTCATTGAACGACCGCATGATTGCCGGCGTGATGGGTGGCATCGCCCACCGCTTCGGCTGGAACCCCACGCTGGTACGGATCGTGTTCGTGCTGGTCTCGATCGGCTCGGCGGCTTTCCCCGGCATCCTGGTCTACCTGATCCTGTGGCTGCTGATGCCGAACGAGGCCGATTGAAGACCGTTCCAGAGCCCTGGCCGGTCTGGCTGCGCGCGCTGCAGGTGCTGGGCGCGGTGTGGACGTCACCCAATTCCCTGTTCGGTGTGATCGGCGGGCTGGCCGGCATGCTTGGCGGGGCGACGCTGCGTTGGAGCAGCCGTGACTGTGCGCTGGTGTTCGATCGCTGGCCGTGGGGGCCGGGTGGGGCGATCACCTTGGGCAATGTGATCCTGCACACCGGGCAGGACCTGGGCATTTCCTGCCGCACCTATGCGCACCAGGCGGGGTGGGGCGTGGAGCCGCTGATCCGGCTGGACGACCACGAACGCGCGCACGTGTACCAGTACATGGTGCTGGGGCCGCTGTACCTGCCGGTGTACCTGCTGTGCGGCGGGGTGAGTGCGCGCAATCCATTCGAGCGCGCGGCCGATCATTTCGCCCGGTTCGGGCACGGCTGGTGGCCGTAGTTTCCAGCCGACGGCGCAGCCCCTCGTGGCTTGGTCGCGGAATGCCTGCTTCCTGGGGGCTGGCCGGGTGGGTGGGGCTGGCGGGGACGCCGTGAACCCATCCATGGGGGCTTAGCCGCGGCATCCATGCCGCGGATACCCCGCCACCCCCACCCACCCGGCCGCTGACAATTTCCGTGCGCGCCAAGCCACGGAAGAGAATAAAGAACAGCAAAAGCGGGTCGCGCGCTGCGCTTGCTCGTGTAGAGCCGAGCCCGCGCTCGGCTTCGCGGACTGGCCTGAAAGCAGCCGAGCATGGGCTCGGCTCTACAAAAAGCGAGCCGGCCAGGCCGCTTTTGCTTTTGGTCTTCTTTTTTCTTTTCCGTGGCTGGACGTGCCCGAAAACTGTCGGGGGTCGGTCGGGG
>NZ_JAOCFV010000010.1:0-116743 GCF_029842145.1 Stenotrophomonas sp. GD03794 | reverse complement strand
TGATCTCTTGACCTCAACCAATGTTGAGGTGCGATAACGATCTCCCCACGGCCAGCCCTTCTGGCCTTCCCCACGGAGATTGCTTCGATGTCGTACTCGCTTCCCCCGCTCCCCTATGCCTATGACGCCCTTGAGCCGCACTTCGATGCGCGCACGATGGAGATCCATCACAGCAAGCACCACCAGACCTACGTCAACAACCTCAATGCCGCCATCGAGCAGGCCGGTATCGCCGAGCAGCCGGTCGAGGCGCTGATCGCCAACCTCGATGCCGTGCCCGAGGCGCAGCGTGGCGCGGTCCGCAACAACGGTGGCGGCCACGCCAACCACAGCCTGTTCTGGACCGTACTCAGCACCAACGGCGGCGCACCCGATGATGAGCTGGCCGCCGCCATCGACCGCGATCTGGGTGGCTTCGATGCCTTCAAGGAGGCCTTCACCAAGGCTGCGCAGACCCGCTTCGGCAGTGGCTGGGCCTGGCTGACCAGCGATCGCGATGGCCGCCTGCAGGTGGAAAGCAGTGCCAACCAGGACAGCCCGTTGATGGGCACGGCGGTCGGCCTGTCGGGCAATACCCCGATCCTCGCACTGGACGTCTGGGAACACGCCTACTACCTCCACTACCAGAACCGCCGCCCGGACTACATCGGTGCGTTCTTCAACATCATCAACTGGGCCGAGGTCGGCCGGCGCTACCGCCAGGCCCGGGCCTCATGAGCGGCGAGACACTGCCGTACGCCGGGCCGTGGGCGGGGGTCTTCCCCGCCCCGGCCCCGGTGCCGTCGGTCGAGATGCCGCCGCGTGCCCTGCGGCGGCTGCTCGGCCACTTTCCTACCGGCGTGGCCATCGTTTGCGCGCGCGATGCGCAGGGCAACCCCATCGGCCTGACCATCAATTCGTTCGTGCCGGTGTCATTGCAGCCGCCACTGGTGCTGTGGAACCTGGCGTTGCACGCGCAGAGCCTGTCCACCTTCCAGCGCGCCACCCGCTTCGCGATCAGCGTGCTGGCGGCCGACCAGGAAGCACTGGCCCGGCGCTTCGCCGATCCGCAGGTACGCAACCGCTTCGACGGCCTGGCATTGCTGGATGACGACGAGGACGCCCCGCCACGCATCGCCGGTGCGGTAGCGCATCTCACCTGTACCCGCCACGCACAGTGGCCGGTGGGCGATCACCTGTTGCTGGCCGGCCGCATCATCGAGGTGCACGAGAACGGCGGCGCACCGCTGCTGTTCCATCGCGGCCGCTTCCAGCCGGGACCGGCCGAGCTGCTGGTGGAGGTGCGCTGATGAACATCGAGGCTCTGGAATGCATGCTCGCCAGCGGCAAGGACGGCGCACTGCTGCGCTTCGGCCTGGGCAAGGGCTGGCTGGATGCCGGCAACCCGGTGCGCGCGGCGACCCATCTGGGCCGTTGCGTGGTCCTTGATCCGCAGTATTCGGCGGCGTGGAAGCTGCTGGGCAAAGCCTGGCTGGCCAGTGGCCAACCGCAGGCGGCACGCGAAGCGTGGCAGCGCGGGCTGAGCGTGGCCGGCAGCAAGGGCGACCAGCAGGCACGCAAGGAAATGCAGGTGTTCCTGCGTCGCCTGGACCGCGAACAGGCGGCCCTGGCGAAGGCGGGCTGAGTCGATCAGCCCGCGTTGGCCGATGCCGGTGCGGACATGATGTCCGACATCGGCAGGCGGCGCGGCTTGCTCGGGAACGCGTGGCGCAGGATGCGCCAGACCACCTGGCCGAACTGGCGCGGCAGCGAGCCGTTGTTGTAGTGCTGGCCGTAGCGGCGGCAGATGTCCTTCACTTCCTTGGCGATGGCCGCATAGCGGTTGGCCGGCAGGTCCGGATAGAAGTGGTGCTCGATCTGGTGGCTGAGGTTGCCCGACAGCACATTGATCAGGAAGCCACCACTGATGTTCGACGAACCGCGCAGCTGGCGCAGGTACCAATGACCGCGCGACTCATTGCGCAGGCACTCCTTCGGGAAGGTTTCCGATTCAGCGGTGAAGTGGCCGCAGAAGATGATCACATAGGTCCAGATGTTGCGCAGGCCGTTGGCGACCAGGTTGCCCAGCATCACGGTGAGGAAGAACGGACCGGCCAGCAGCGGGAAGAACACGTAGTCCTTCAGCACCTGGCGCAGCATCTTGCGCGCCACCGGACGGGTCTGCAGCCACATCGCACGGCTGCTCATGCGGCCCTTCAGCCAGCGGCCCAGGCGCAGGTCCTGCGCGGCCACGCCCCACTGGAACAGCAGCGCGAAGATCGGCGCGATGATCGGCTGCAGCAGGTAGAACGGCTTCCAGCGCTGTTCCGGGAAGATGCGCAGCAGGCCGTAGCCGATGTCATCGTCCATGCCACGCACGTTGGTGTAGGTGTGGTGGCGGAAATTGTGGGTCTTGCGCCAGTTGTCGGCGGTGGCAACGATGTCCCACTCGTAGGTGTTGCCGTTGAGCTTGGGGTCGCCGGTCCAGTCGAACTGGCCGTGCATGACGTTGTGGCCCAGCTCCATGTTCTCCAGGATCTTCGACAGCGCCAGCAGCAGCGTGCCGGTGATCGCGGCCGGCCACAGCAGCGGCATCCAGAACAGTGGCGAGAACGCCGCAAGGAACAGCAGGCCACGGCCACCCACGCCGAACCAGCGCACGGCGGCGGCCACGCGGCGGATGTAGCGGGTATCGGAGGCGCCGAGGCTGCCGATCACGCGGTCGCGGATCGCGTCGAGTTCCTCACCGAAGGCATGCATCTCGGCAGTACTCAGGGCACGGTCGGTAGCGCGGGTCATGGCAGGCGTCCTCAGAGATCCAGGGTCAGGTCGGTGGTCGGTGCGCTCACGCAGATCCGTACCGGCTGCGCCGTTTCGGACTGCAGGTCGCCGGTGCGCAGGTGGCGGGTCGCACCACTTACACGGTCACAGGAGCAGGTGTTGCAGATACCCATGCGGCAGCCGTGTTTGGGCTTGATGCCATGGGCTTCGAGGCTTTCCAGCAGCGAGCGGCCACGCGGCACGCTCAGCTGGCGACCACTGCGCGCAAGCGTCAGCGACACTTCGCCTTCACTGTCGGCATCGCGCAGCGGCGCTGGCGGGGTGAAGGCTTCGGCCTGGAAACCGGCCACCTGGTGCGCCAGGCGCTCGCGCGCGGCGGCAACGAAGCCGTCCGGGCCGCAGGCCAGCACATGGCGCTGCGCCAACGGCGTGTCATCGCCGGCCACCTGCAGATCATGGCGATCGATGCGCGCGGCCGGTGCTTCGCCTTCTCGGGTGGTCAGCAGGTGCACGCGCAGGTTCGAATGCGCTGCGGCCAGCGCCTGCAGTTCATCACGGAACTGCAGATGGGCGGCGGTGCGCTCCCAGTAGAACAGGTCCACCGGCGCCGCCAGCGGGCGCTGGCAGGCCTCGCGCAGCAGGCTGCGCATCGGCGTGATGCCACTGCCGGCCGCCAGCAGCAGCACCGGCGCCGCGGCCGGCATATGGAATTCGCCGAAAGCGGCATCGAGACGGAACAGTTCGCCCGGCTGCGCATGGTTGACCAGATGCTGGCTGACCCGGCCGCCGTCGATCGCCTTGACGGTAATCGCCAGCTCGCGCCGACCCAGTGCGGTGGGGCTGTAGCTGCGCTGCCACAGGCGTCCTTCAATCTCGACGCCGAGGGTGACGTGCTGGCCGGCACGCATACCCGCCCAGTGCCGGTTGGTGCGCAGGACCAGGGTCGCCGCGCCCTCGCCGGCCGGCTCGCGCCGGACCAGGCGGGCCACCGGCTCGCGCAGGGTCCACAGGGGATTGAGCTGGCCCGCCCAGAAATCGAACAGCGACGGCGAGACCCAGCGGTACGGAGAGAACAGGGACGGACGGACGACAGCGCTCATGGGCGCACTATACGGGCGCACATACACCTGTGTATACATGTGTATATTGAACCGGATTGGGTATGATTCAGCCTCGCCCCACCGGAACCCCCATGGCCGCCGCCACCGCCTTGTCGACGCCCGAAGATGCCAACAGCCCGGCCCGCCGTACGGTGAGCCGCGAGGATCTGCTGGCTGCTGCCCTGAAACTGATCGGGCCGCACCGCAGCCTGTCCACGCTCAGCCTGCGCGAAGTGGCACGTGAGGCCGGCATCGCGCCGAACAGCTTCTACCGGCAGTTCCGCGACATGGACGAACTGGCCGTGGCGCTGATCGATGCGGCCGGCCGCTCGCTGCGCACCATCATCGGCGAGGCCCGGCAGCGCGCCACCTCCACCGCCACCAGCGTGGTGCGGGTCTCGGTGGAGACCTTCATGGAACAGCTGCGCGCCGACGACAAGCTGCTGCACGTGCTGCTGCGCGAGGGCGCGGTCGGCTCGGACGACTTCAAGCATGCGGTCGAACGCGAGCTGCACTATTTCGAGGAAGAGCTGCAGCACGACCTGGTGCGCCTGGCCGCACTGGATGGCGCCGTACTGCATGCCCCGGAACTGGTGGCCAAGGCCATCACCCGGCTGGTGTTCGCGATGGGTGCCACCGCCATGGACCTGCCACCGGAGAAGGATCCGGAGCTGGTCGAACAGATCTCCACGATGATCCGCATGATCATCGTCGGCGCCCGTACCCCCGCCGCGTTCCGCCGCGGCTGATTCCTGCCCGATTGCCGGATCGATGGCGTCCGGCCCTGGCGGCAGACGCTGCGCTCCCCAGCGGGCCTTCACCTCGATTGTCGCGGCGCAGCGACGGACGGCCACGCGCCTGCATGAACTGGATCACCCGTCACATATCTACATATGTGAATAGGGTTTCGCGTGGTTCCGACACGATCTTCATGACGCCCTCACCTGCCGTGCACTATTCCAGCACGGCGACCCATTCAGCTGAATACGTCAGTGAACGGCGTTTGAACCCAATCGGTGTCGCTGCAGGCGTTTCAGATTAATTGCATGGCCCAGGCAAGACCCGATTCGCACAGTGCCGCCTCCGGCCCTGCGGATGCAGGTCCCACCCAACGTTCCAAGGAGACACACCCATGCGCATGATGCAGTTCACGCCGTCGACTTCTTTCACCTGCGCCCCGCTGGGGCTGGCCATTGCCACAAGCCTTTTGTTGGCCGCCACGCCAAACGCACAGGCCATCATCCTTGTTGGCAACGGCCAGACCGTGACCCTCAACCCAGGAGATCCACGCGAAGGGGACGCTGCACAGGTCTCGGGCGGTATGCTCATCGTCAACGGTGCCGCCATCGGAGAGATTCAGGCCGCCCACAGCAGCGGCAATCCGGCCCAGCTGCTGCTGAGCAATGCAACGGTAAACACGGCGGGGAGCACCGTGACCAACGGGCTCCGCAATAGCACGGCAATCATCCAGGATTCCACCATCAATGGCCGGTTCGCGCTTGCAACCGATGTCGGTGCCAACTCGCTCCCACGCAGCAAGTTGACCGCCATCCGCAGCAGCTTCGGCCGTTCGGGGCTGCTTGGGCTGGGCGCCAACGCGGGCGCCACACTGGAGTCGCAGGGAAGCACATTCCGCGGTACCAGTGGCATTTCCATCGGCGGTGCCGTGGTCAACCTGCGCGCAGGATCAACGGTCATCGGAGACACGTCGGGCCTCAACATCTCCTACAACTCGACCGCATCCGGACGTACCGACAATCAGGCAACCTGGGGCGTCCTCATCGACGCCTCTCGCGTGGAGTCGGGTAGCGGCCCGGCCATCCTCGTCCGTCGCAGTGACATCAACGAAACCGTCCGCATCACCGCACAGAACGGCGCAAGCCTCATCGGCGGCAATGGCGTAATGATCGAAGCGCGCGACAACGCCCTGCTCGACTTCGCCGCGCGCACCTCGACGCTCAGCGGCGACATCACCATTGCCGATACCGCCACCGCAAAGATCAGCCTGCTCGACGGCCTCGACCTGACCGGCCGCATCCTCGGCCCGGCGAATGTCATCGTCGATCAGGGCGGCCGCTGGACGCTGTCCGGCGACAGCAACACCGGCAACCTCACCCTGGGTGCGGGCAGCGACATCTTCCTCGGTGCTGCGGGTAGTGCGGCCTATCCGCAGCTGACCGTCAACGGCAACTACACCGGCAATGGCGGCACCCTGCACTTCAACACGGTACTGGCCGGCGACGACGCAGCGAGTTCGCGCATGCACGTGACCGGTGATACCAGCGGCACCACCCAGGTCACCGTCAACAACATTGCCGGCGCTGGCGCACAGACCGTCAACGGCATTCCGCTGGTGCAGGTGGACGGTGCCAGCAATGGCCACCTCGCACTGCAGGGCCGCGCCATCGGTGGCATGTACGAGTATTTCCTGCGCAAGGGCACACCCGGCGCGACCAACGGCAACTGGTACCTGACCTCGGCCTACACCGGCAATCCGTGCGACATCAATCCGGCGCTGCCGGAGTGCAAGCCAGTGGACCCGACCGACCCGACCGACCCGGTTGATCCGGTGGACCCGGAAGTGCCGGTCGACCCGGTCCCCGTGCTGCGTCCGGAGCCCGGAGCGTACCTGGCCAACCAGGCCGCGGCCGTGCAGATGTTCCAGTTGCGCCGCCACGACCGCGGCGAGCCCGGCTTCGACCGCGCCCGCATCGGCACCTGGGTGCGCGCCGGGCGTGACCAGCTGCAGGCGAACGTGGCCGGCCAGGTCGATGCCCGTACCCACATCAACACCCTGCAGCTGGGCAGCGATGTCTGGCGCTGGGGCGATGGCCGTGGCCAAGTCGGCGTGATGCTGGGCACCGGCGGGGCGACCACGCAGGCGGTGTCGACGCTGAGCGGTTATGGCACCCGCGGCAAGGTCAAGGGCAAGTCGGCCGGTGTCTACCTGGGTTGGGTGCAGGATGCACAGAGCAGTGCCGGCCTGTATGTGGACGGCTGGCTGCAGGCGGCACGCTTCGACAACGAGGTGCAGGGCGAAGGCATCGCCCGCGAGACCTACGATTCCAGGACTCGGAGCGCATCGCTGGAAGCCGGTTATGCCTGGGCCATCCGCAGCAGTGAGGCCAGCACGCTGTACCTGCAGCCGCAGGCGCAGCTGACCTGGACCGACTACGACGGCGATAGCCTGGTCGAAAACAATGGCACCACGGTCGAGGATGGTCGCGGCGGCGGCCTCAACAGCCGCCTCGGCGTACGCCTCTTTGGCCAGGGCACACTGCAGGGCAACCGCGTGCAGCCGTTCCTGGCGGCGAACTGGCTGCGTGGCCAGCGCGACGCGTCGATGCGCTTCAACAGCGAGTCGCTGAACGCGAAGACGCCGGAGAACCGCTACGAGGTACAGGCCGGTGCCCAGCTGCAGCTGGGCCAGCGCTGGAGCGCATGGGGTGACCTGCGTGTGCAGCGTGGCGACAGCGGCTATCGCAACCACGGCGCCCAGGTCGGCCTGCGCGCCGCCTGGTAAGCCCCCTCGCCGCCCTGGGACCAGCCGGGGCGGCGTCTCTCGATTCTCCATCGCACCCTGCCGGGCATGACATCCGGCAGGGTTTTGCTGACGCAATGTAATGTTATAACACTGTCGTCCGCGATGATCTGACCTGAGCCCTCGTCCTCATGATTGCCAGGACTCATCTATATAGCATTTGCTATATCTATGACCCTCTGCTTTCATATGCGTCAGCCAGGTCGCCCTCGCCGCCTTTCCTCTCCCAAGGACGACGCCCTCATGCCCGTTTCCAGACCCCTATCCCGCCGGCTGCCTCTGGCTGCCGCCATCGCCCTGACCCTGCCGTTGCCCGCGCTGGCAGCCACACCGAAGCCGACCGAGCTGGACCGTGTGCAGGTCAAGGTCAGCACTGCCACTCGCAGCGAACGCCTGCTGTCGGACGTGCCGATCCGCACCGAAGTGCTGCGCAAGGAAGACATCGCGCTGCGCGCGGCCACCGACTTCTCGCGCGCCGCAGAGCTGATCAATGGCCTGCGCGTGGAAAGCAACTGCCAGAACTGCAACACCAGCGAAGTACAGCTGCTGGGCCTGCCCGGCGCCTACAACCAGCTGTTGTTCGATGGCATCCCGCTGCTGTCCACGTTGGGCAGTGTGTACGGCCTGGAACAGATCCCGGCAGGCTTCGTCGACCGCATCGAAGTGGTCAAGGGCGGCGGCTCGGCGCTGTACGGCCCGGGCGCGGTGGCCGGTGTGATCAACCTGATCCCGCCGCTGCCGGCGCGCAGCGGTGGCCATGTGCAGGCCGGCGTGGATGTCTTGAAGGGTACGCCGCAGAAGAACGCCGACGTGCGGCTGGACCTGGTCGCCAAGGACGCAGACGCGGGCCTGTCAGTGATCGCCCAGCGCAACTGGAACAGTGGCATCGACTACAACGGCGACGGCTACACCGAGATCACCCGCAAGAACCTCAAGGTCGGCGGGCTGCAGGCCTGGTACGCCCCCACGCCGGGCACACGGCTGCGCCTGGACCTGCAGGTGACCGATGAAACCCGCCGCGGCGGCAACCGCCTGGACCAGCCGGAATACCTGGCCAACATCGCCGAATCGCTGGATACGAAGTACCGGCGCGGCAGCGTGTCGTGGGATCAGGAGATCAATGCCGACGTCGATTTCCGCCTGGCCTATGCCTTCGCCGACATCGACCGCGACAGCTTCTATGGCGGCCTGGGCGACGTGGTCACCGATCCGTCGGCGCCGGGCTATGACCCGTCGCAGCTGGACCCCAACGTGGCCGGCAGCGTGGCCTCGCGGTCGTGGCGCCAGTACGGCCGCACCCACAACCCGCTGCACTACATCGACAGCCAGTTGAACTGGCGGCTGGGCGCGCACGCGCTGGCCTTCGGCGTGCAGTACAAGCACGAGGCGCTGCGCGACGACAACCGCAGCGGTGACGGGCAGCGGCTGGCGGTGCTGGAAGATGCCACCTTCCACAACCTGGGCGCCTTCATCCAGGACGAATGGAGCCTGCGCGACAACGTTGACCTGGTGCTGGGTGCGCGCGTGGACAAGAGCTCGGAGCTGGACAACGCAGTGTTCTCGCCGCGCATCGCGCTGGCCTGGCAGGCCACGCCCAACCTGAAGTGGCGGGCAGGCGTTGCCACTGGCTTCCGTGCACCGGAAATCTTCGTCGAGGACGTACATGTCGATACGCTGGGTGGCGAACAGGTGCGCGTGCGAAACACCGACGGCCTGAAGGAAGAACGCGCGTTGACCACCCTGTTCGGCTTCGACTGGCGCTCGGACCCGGCCAATCCGGTGTGGAGCTGGGATGCCACCGCCTCGTATGCGCGCATCCGCGATACCTTCGCACTGGGCGAGATCCAACGCGGCGACGACGGCCAGCTCAGCCAGCTGCGCTACAACGCGTCCGGTTCCAATGTGCTGGGCGCGGAAACCAACCTCGGCTGGCAGCCGTCGCCGCAGTGGCGCCTGACCGCGGGTGCCTCGTGGTACCGCTCGCGCTTCCGCGAACGGCAGCGCATCTTCGACGACACCGGCGACGGCGGCGACACCGTGATCGAAAGCCGCGACTACCTGAAGACCCCACGCTGGACCGGCCTGGCCCAGCTCAGCTGGATGCCGGCCGAGCCGTGGGAGACCTTCGTCGCGCTGCGCCACACCGGCCCGATGTCGGTGCTGAACAACCGGTTGGGCGAACTGCACCGCACGCGTTCATTCCTGGTGACCGATCTGGGTGCGCGCTGGCACCGTCACCTGGGCGCTCAGGCGCAGCAGGAAGTGTCGGTGGCCGCAGGCGTCAAGAACGTGTTCGACCGGCGCCAGAAGGATCTGGAGGTGGGTGCGTTGCGTGACAGCGACTATGTCTACGGACCGCGTTTCGCGCGCTCGTGGTACGTCAACCTGCGCTATGCGTTCTGAGCTGCATCGAGCGTTGTTGCTGGCCTGTGCCGTGCTGCTGGCCGCACCGGCGATGGCTGCGGACCTGCATGCGCAGGTCTCGGCCTCGCTGATGCGGCCGGAACAGCGCTCGCTGCGCCCGATGCAGTGGCCATCGCCACCGAAGCTGGTGGCGTTGTACTTCGGCGCCGACTGGTGCGCGCCCTGCCATGCCTTCGTACCCACCCTGCGCAGCGTGCGTGACGCGTTGCGCGAGGCCGGCGCCGATACCGAAGTGGTGTACGTCAGCCTGGACGAGAGCGAGGCCGCGCTGCGCCGCTACATGCACGCGCAGGACATGCCGTGGCCGGTGCTGGACCCGCGCCGCGCCGCGCGCATGCCGGCACTCCAGGCGTTGGCGGGGCTGGCACCGCCGAATCTGGTGCTGATCGATGCCGACGGCGCCGTGCTGGCCAATGGCTGGCAAGGCCGGCGTTATGAAGGCCTGCAGCCGGTGTTGAAGGAATGGGCGAAGCAGGCGTGTGCGCAGCAACAGGCCCGTTGTCCCAACGCCGGCATCCAATCGCGGTAGCGCCGGGCCATGCCCGGCGAAATGCGTGACGCAACATTACGGCCGCCGGGCATGGCCCGGCGCTACCGTTACGGCGCCTCGCCCTCGGCCTTGCGCACGAACGCTTCGAACAGCGCCAGCGTCTGCTCGCTTACATGGTGCTCGATACCCTCGGCATCGCGCCGCGCGGTATCCGGGTCCACGCCCAGCGCCAGCAGGAAACGCTCCACGGTCTGATGACGCTGGCGACTGGCATGCGCCAGCGCCTCGCCTTCCGGGGTCAGGAACACGCCGCGGTACGGCCGCTGTACCACCCAGCCATCCCGGGCCAGCCGCCGCAGCATCTTCGCCACAGTGGGCTGGGCCACGCCCAGGCGGGTGGCGATGTCGACCTGGCGGGCCTCGCCGCCGTCGGCCAGCAGGTCCGAGATCAGCTCGACATAGTCCTCCACCAGCTCCATCCGGTGCGCCTCGCGCACTTGCCGGAAGCTCTCGACCTGGCGCTCGGCCTCGATCAAGGGGGTGCTTTTCAGCGATGTCGAATCGTCGGTCTTGCCCACGCCTGCGCCTGTCCTTCCGGTTGTTCCGGTGTTGAACCTGAATTCTGGACCAGTAACGCGATAAAGACGATTGTTTCACATTGCTAATGACTATAGCAGGAGCTATATTCGGAGCCATGAACACCCTGGCACCCCGCGACCCTTCGGCCTCCACCCCGGCCAGCCTGGGTGCGCTCAACGCCTCGGTGGCGGTGCCCGACAAGGGCCATTGGTGGTTCCGCCTGCTGGCCTTCCTCGGCCCGGGCTACATGATCTCGGTCGGCTACATGGACCCGGGCAACTGGGCCACCGACCTCGCCGGCGGTTCGCGCTTCGGCTACCTGCTGCTGTCGGTCATCCTCATTTCCAACCTGATGGCGGTGATCCTGCAGGCGCTGTCGGCGCGGCTCGGCATCGCCACCGGAATGGACCTGGCCCAGGCCTGCCGTGCCCGATACCCGAAGCCGGTGAACCTGGCGTTGTGGGCGCTGTGCGAGGCGGCGATCATCGCCTGCGACCTGGCCGAAGTGATCGGCACCGCGATCGCGCTGAAGCTGCTGTTCGACCTGCCGTTGCTGTGGGGCGCGGTGATCACCGCGCTGGACACGCTGCTGGTGCTGCTGCTGATGAACCGCGGTTTCCGTGCGCTGGAAGCCTTCGTGATCGCGCTGCTGATGGTGATCTTCGCCTGCTTCGTGGTGCAGATCGCGATGGCCGCACCACCGGTGATGGCGGTGCTGGGCGGCTTCATTCCGCGCGCGCAGGTGGTGACCGATCCGCATGCGCTGTACATCGCCATCGGCATCATTGGCGCCACGGTGATGCCGCACAATCTCTATCTGCACTCGTCCATCGTGCAGACCCGTGCCTACCCGCGCACCGATGAAGGCCGGCGCAGCGCGCTGCGCTGGGCAGTGACCGACAGCACCCTTGCACTGACCCTGGCACTGTTCATCAACGCCAGCATCCTGATCCTGGCGGCGGCGGTGTTCCATGCCAATGGCCGATTTGATGTGGAAGACATCGAGCAGGCGCACCAGCTGCTGGCGCCGATGCTGGGCGTGGGCGCCGCGGCGACGCTGTTTGCGATTGCGCTGCTGGCCTCGGGCCTGAACTCGACGGTGACCGCCACGCTGGCCGGCCAGATCGTGATGGAAGGCTTCCTGCACCTGCGCCTGCCGCCGTGGCTGCGTCGGCTGATCACGCGGGCGCTGGCGATCATTCCGGTGGTGGTGGTGATCATGCTGTTCGGCGACCAGGGCGCGGTAAAGCTGCTGGTGCTGAGCCAGGTGGTGCTGTCGATGCAGCTGCCGTTCGCGATCATCCCGCTGGTGCGGATCGTGACCGACAAGGTGACGATGGGCGCGCTGGTGGCCCCGCGCTGGCTGGGCAGCATCGCCTGGGTGATCGCGCTGGTGATCGTGGTGTTGAACGTGAAGCTGCTGGTGGATACCTTCAGCGGCGCATAGCGCGAAATGCCTGGGACGCCGTTGTAGAGTCGAGCCATGCTCGACTCATCGCACACCGCACGAACAGCAGCCGAGCGTGGGCTCGGCTCTACAGGAAGCGGGTTCCACCAGTAGATCCACGCCATGCGTGGATGCCTTCACGATGTGGGGTCAGAGCCCTTGCCTCTGGCAAGGGATCCGACCCCGCCATCTCCACGCTACAGATGCAACGCGATCGCGGCCTCGATCTGCTGCGGCGACTGGAACCCGGCCAGGCGGGTGCGTTCGTCGCCGTCACGGAACAGCGACAGCGTCGGCGTCTGCCGCAACCCCAGTTCCCTGAAGAACGCTTCACCCAGCACTTCCAGCTGCACGCGCAGCAGGGTCGTGCCCTGCCCCGCCACGCTGTTGGCCACGCGGTGCAACGACATCTCCAGCATCCGGCACCCCGGGCACTGGTCCTTGTGGAAATCCACCAGCACCCGCGGGTGTTCGGCCAGCAGCTGCTGGAACTGCTCAGGCGTGGTGGCGTCGATGATCTGCATCGGTGTTGCTCCAGTAATGGGCCAGGACCGCGTCGGTCCAGGCCTCGATGGCCGCGGCATGGCGAACGCCATGCGGCATCTGTTCGATCTCCAGCGGCGGGTAGTCGCTGTGGAAGTAGCGGATCAGCCGGTGCACGGCGCCGCAGTAGTACTCCTGCCCCCACTGCGTTTCGCCGGTACCGAACACCGCCAGCTGCCGTGGCCGCTCGCCGCGCTCCGCAATACCGGCCACCCACGCCTTCATCTCCGCCGGCGTGCGGCCGGCGTTGTCGGTCCAGCAACCCAGCAGCACCAGATCGGCCTCATCGGCGGCCAGTGGCGGGGCCTGGCGCAGATCGTCGGCCTCCTGCCAGTGCACGGCATGCCCTGCGGCACGGCAACGCTCGGCAATCTGCCGGCCAAGCTCGCGGGTGTTGCCACTCAATGAGGCCACCACCAGCAGGATGTGCAGCGCCGCGCCGGGCTCAGAGGTCGTCGAAGCCGTTGTCGACGTTGGTCTTCTTGTAACTTGCATTGCGCATCTCGAAGAAGTCGGTCTTGGTCTCGGTGAAGTTGTCGGCGTAGGCCTTGATCCACGGCATCACGTTGTCGGTGGTATCGCTGTACAGGCGTTCGATGCCGAGCATGCCGGCCATCTTGTTGGCGCGGTACTTCACATAACGCGTCATTTCCTCCACGTCGATGCCGTCGATGCCATCCAGCACTTCCGACGACCACTGGGTTTCCAGTTCGATGGCGTGCTCGAACGCCTGGTGCACATAGGCGGTCAGCTCGTTGGTCTGCAGCTCCGGGTTCTCGCCGATGATGGCGCGGATCAGCTCGCTGATGAACTTGGTATGCGCCAGCTCGTCGCGGTTGATGAAGCTGATGATCTTGCCGGTGCCGGTCATGCGGTTCTGCCGCACCATGTTGTAGAAGTATGCAAACCCGGAATAGAAGTTGATGCCTTCCAGGATTGAGGATTGGATCAACGACTTCAGCAGGGTCTCGGCGGTCTTCTCGCGCATGAAGTCGTCGTACGCACCCATGATCGGTGCGTTGCGCTTGATGATGGTCGGATGCGTGCGTGCCAGTTCAAACACGCGGTTCTGGTTCGGCAGGTCGGTGATCGAGGCCAGCACGTAGCTGTAGCTTTCGTTGTGGATCACTTCCTGCTGGCCGATGATCGCCGCATTGGCGTGCGCGGCCGGGTCGGTGATGTACTCGGCGACGTTGTAGATGAAGCGCGTCTGCGGCGAATCGAGCGTGGCCAGCAGGCCGATGATGGAGTCGTAGGCGTTCTTCTCGCGCGCATTGAGCTCGCCGTACTGGCGCGCATCGAGCTTCATGTCGACCTCATCGGGAATCCAGAAGTTGGTCGACAGCTCCTTGTAGGCCCGATAGAACGACGGGTACGGAATGTCGTTCCAGTTGAGGATGCCGCTGGTGCGGCCGTTGATGATGCCAGTGCTGCGGTTGGGATGGCGCGGTTCGAGGATCTTGATGCGGTCGAGGGGGGTTGCCATGGGTTTCTGCCTTCGTTCTCTTTCTATCGTGTTGCCGGCCAGCGGCCGGCACTACCGAAGATCGCGCGGTTGCCGGCCAGCGGCCGGCACTACCATTGATCAGCTGGAGCACCACTCGCATTCGCTGATGTCGATGTCGTTGGAGCGCACGTAGTAGGTGGTCTTCAGGCCCTCGCGCCAGGCACTCAGGTGCAGCTCCAGCAGGGTGCTGGCGCGGATGGTGCTGGGCACGTACAGGTTGAAGCTGATCGACTGGTCGACGTGGCGCTGGCGGCGCGCGTTCTGGCGCACGCTGGCGAACTGGTCGACCTTGTAGGCACCCTTCTCGTAGTACGGCCAGGTCTCCAGCGACAGGCCCGGAGCGGCCACCGGACGCCGGAAGTCTTTCTTTTCCTCGTAGTAGAACGCGCTGTAGATCGGGTCGATGGAGGCGGTGGAACCGGCAATCTGCGCCGTGCTCATGTTCGGCGCCACCGCCAGCAGCCAACCGTTGCGCAGGCCGTGCGTGGCCACCTCGCGGGCCAGGCTGTCCCACGCGGCGCCGCTGTAGTCGCGGTCACTGAAGTAGCGGCCGTTGTGCCAGTCGCTGCCGGCGAACATCGGGTAGCTGCCCTTCTCCTTCGCCAGCTGCGCGCTGGCCTGGATGGTCAGGAAGTTGATGCGCTCGTAGAGACGGTCGGCCAACGCTTCGGCATCCGGCGATTCCCATTGGATCGCCTGCTGCGCCAGCAGGTGGTGCCAACCGAAGGTGCCCAGACCGATGGCGCGGTACTTGCGGTTGGTGATGGTGGCCTGCGGCACCGGCAGCGCATTGAGGTCGATCACGTTGTCGAGCATGCGCACCTGGATCGGGATCAGGCGCTCCAGCACGTCGGTGGCCAGCAGGTCATCCGGCGCACTGATCGCACGGCCGAGGTTGATCGAGGACAGGTTGCAGACCACGAAGTCACCGGCGCGGCGCGTAGTCACGATCTGGTCGCCGCTGACGATCTCCTGGATCATCCGCGTCGGGCTCATGTTCTGCAGGATCTCGGTGCACAGGTTGCTGGAATAGATCATGCCCGCGTGCTTGTTCGGGTTCCTGCGGTTGACCTCGTCGCGGTAGAACAGGAACGGATTGCCGGTCTCCAGCTGGCTGAGCATGATCCGCTTGAACAGATCGATGGCCTTCACCGTGCGGCGGCTGATGCGCTCATCGGCCACCAGCTCGGCGTAGCGGTCACGGAAGCTGCCCGAACCACGCTTCTCGTCGTAGAAGTCCTGCAGGTACCAGCCCTTGGCCTGCTTCACCTCGTGCGGATCGAACAGGTACCAGTCGGCGCGGCGTTCGACCGCTTCCATGAACAGGTCCGGCACGCAGACCGAAGTGAACACATCGTGCGCGCGCAGGCGCTGGTCGCCGTTGTTGAGGCGCAGGTCCATGAAGGCTTCGATATCGCGGTGCCAGATGTCCAGGTACACCGCCACCGCGCCCTTGCGCTGGCCGAGCTGATCAACCGACACCGCAGTGTTGTTGAGCTGCTTGATCCACGGCACCACGCCACCGGAGGAATTGGCCACGCCACGGATCGGCGCGCCGCTGCTGCGCACATAGCCCAGATAGGCACCCACACCACCGCCGTGCTTGGACACGCGGGCGATGTCGGTGTTGGAGTCATAGATGCCCTGCAGGCTGTCGTCCACCGTGTCGATGAAGCAGCTGGACAACTGCCCACCCACCTTGCCGGCATTGGCCAGGGTCGGTGTGGCCACCGTCATGTACAGGTTGGACAGCGCCCAGTACGCCTCTCCGACCAGCTGCATGCGCCGCTCGCGCGGCTTTTCCTCCTGCATCAGGTACAGCGCGATGGTCAGCCAGCGCTCCTGCGGCAGTTCATAGACCTCGCGGCTGCGGTCGCTGGCCAGGTAGCGCGTGGCCAGCAGATACAGGCCGTTGTAGGCGAACAGGCGGTCGCGTTCCGGATCGATCATCTCGCCGGCCTGCTGCAATTCTTCCTTCGAGTAGCAGCGCAGGATGTCGTTGCTGTAGATGCCGCGGTCGGCCAGGCTTTCCTGCAGGCCCACGTAGGAACCGTACTTCAGGCCCACGTCGTAGAAGCGGTTGCGGCTGGCGCGCTTGTACAGGCGGCGCAGGTAGATGCGCGCGGCGAACTGCTCCCACTCCGGCGCGACCAGGTCCACGCGCGATTCGGCCTCGCGGATCAGCAGATCGACCAGATCATCGGCGCTGATGCTGGGCTTACGCTCGACCATCGCCTGCACCACGCGGCGGTAGTCGCTCACATCCAGCTGCGGGAACTCGGCATGCACGGCATCGATGCTGCGCTGCAGGCGCTCGGCGTCGAACGGCAGGCGGCGGTTGCCGGCCTCCTTGGTGATCCAGGTCGGCACGCGCTCGCCACCGGCGCGCAAGGCGTCGCCAGCGCCGGCCAGGTCGGCCACGCGGAAGGTACTGTCGGTCATGGTGGTGAAACTCCAGGCTCGCACGCGCGTTGGCGGTCGATGCCATGGCGGCCCTGCACGCGATACCGGCGCACGGGGCGGTCGGGGTGGGATGCCAAAGCGCGGGAACACCAGATCGTCGGCAACAGCCTGCGCCTGCGGCCGGTATCCGGGCCGTGGGGGCGATCTGGGTCCGCACGATGGCGGCCGCGTCGACACGGCAAGCCTTCAGGGGCGGGCCGCGGGACGTTTGCTGCATGTCCGGCGGCGGCGGCTGACCGGGAGTGACGGACACAACATAGTGGGGATATTCCAACCCGTCAACACAAGATGCGGTAATCAATACCTGTCGCGACGATCAGTCGCAGGATGCCGTGTTGCACCTGCGGCGCCTTGTCGACAACGCCTGCGTCCCCAGTTCGGTACAACATCAACTCTCCCCGGAACACCGCCCATGCGCGCTGCCCTTTATTCTTCCTTCGGCGATCCGGCCGATGTCCTGGCCGTCGGCGAAACAACCCTGCCCGAGCCCGGCCCGGGCGAGGTGCGCATCCGCACCGTGCTGGCCTCGATCCACAACCACGACCTGCTGACCGTGCGCGGCCTGTATGGCTACAAGCCAACGCTGCCGGCGATCGGGGGCAGTGAAGCACTGGGCGTGGTCGATGCACTTGGCGACGGCGTCGACGGCCTGCAGATCGGCCAGCGGGTTGCCGCCGCCTCGGTGCACGGCACCTGGGCCGAGGCCTTCATCGCCCCGGCACGCATGGTGATTCCGATGCCGGAGGCGATCCCGCACGAAATGGCCGCACAGCTGATTGCGATGCCGCTGAGCGCGCTGATGCTGCTGGAGTTCCTGCACGTCGAGGCGGGCCAGTGGATCGTGCAGAACACCGCCAACGGCGCGGTGGGCAAATCGCTGGCGATGCTGGCGCGGGCGCGTGGCGTGCATGTAGCCAACCTGGTGCGCAATGCCGATGCGGTCGCACAGTTGAAAGCGCTGGGCATCGATCATGTGTTCGACACCTCGGTGGACGGCTGGAAGGATCGCGTGCGTGAGGCGACCGGCGAAGCGCAGGCCGCGGCCGCGGTGGATTCCATTGGCGGCGACGCCAGCGGCGATCTGGTCGACCTGCTTGGCCACCACGGCACCCTGGTGTCGTTCGGTGTAATGAGCGGCGAGCCGATGCGCATTCCCGCCGGCGGCCTGATCTACAAGGAAGCCACGGTGAAGGGCTTCTGGGGCAGCAAGGTCAGCCAGGCGATGGCAGTGGAGGACAAGCGCCGGCTGGTTGGCGAGCTGCTGAAGCGTGCGGCGAGCGGCGAACTGACCCTGCCTGTGGAGCAGATCTTCGCACTGAACGACATCGCCCAGGCAGCAAAGGCCGGTGCCGGTTCAGGCCGCAACGGCAAGGTGCTGCTGCGGCCTTGATGGCCGGACAACCGGGGTCAGATCCCTTTCCGTTGGAAAGGGATCTGACCCGCAGCAGGAGTGCGGACCAACGGTCCGCACCCACCGAAGCACAGACCGCCCCACCGAGGCCACAGACTTTCGTTAAGAACCTGTGATGTATAACTGAATGCGCTTTCGTCATTGGAAGGCGCACGTGGCTGCGTGCGGTACTGACGGCTCCTCCCCCGTTTGGCGTTGTCGCTTCCATGTACCGCACCACCCTGAACCTGCTTGCCGGCGCGATCGCGCTGGGCCTCTCCGCCGGCGCTGCCGGCGCCGCTGAAACCGCCGACACCGGCAAGGACAGCACCACCCTCGGCACCGTGCTGGTGACCGGCTCCAACATCAAGCGCAGCGATACCGCCGGGCCCAACCCGGTGCAGATCGTGAGCCGCGAACAGATCGAACAGACCGGTCGTTCCACCCTTACCGACGTGCTGCGCAACCTGTCGGCCAATGCCGGCAACAGCTTCGACGAGCAGTACACCGGCAGCTTCGCCGCCGGCTCGGCCTCGATCGGCCTGCGCGGCCTGTCGCCGAAGAACACGCTGGTGCTGGTCAACGGCTACCGCGTCTCCAACTTCGGCTTCGCGCTCAACACCCAGGACACCTTCGTCGACCTCAATGCGCTGCCGATCAGTGCGGTCGAGCGCATCGAAGTGCTGAAGGACGGTGCCTCGGCGGTGTACGGCTCCGACGCCATCGCCGGCGTCATCAACATCATCCTGCGCAAGAACTTCCAGGGCGTGGAAGTCGGCGGCGGCTTCGGCACCGCCACCCAGGGTGGCCTGGACGAACGCAAGGCCAACCTGCTGGCCGGCTTCGGTGATCTGGAACAGCAGGGCTGGAACGTGCTGTTCGGACTGGACCTGCTCAAGCGCGACCGCCTCGATGGCGACGACCGTGCCTATACCCGCAGCGGCGATTTCCGCGACAAGCCCGGTGGTCGCCTGGCCGGCTGGTCCACTGCCGGTGGCAACTGGCTGAGCAACCCCCGTGCACCGCAGCCGTTCGCCAACTGCCCCGACGGTAGCCAGCTGCGCCCGTACAGCGACTTCGGCAGCACCCTGCCCGGCCAGGCCTGCGCTTTCAATGCCCAGCCGTTCAAGACCCTGCAGCCCGGCGCCGAGCGCCTGCAGGCGTCGTTGAGCGCGACCTACCGCTTCAATGACAGCGTCGAGGCCTTCGCCGATGTGCTGTACAGCCACAACAAGGCCGACCAGATCTTCAGCGCGCCACTGACCGTCGGGCCGGGCCTGCGTGCCTACAACCCGGCCACCGGCACCCTGATCGATGTGCCGGCGGTGCTGCCGGTCGGCCACCCGAACAACCCGGGCAGCACCCCGCTGCCGTTCGAGTACACCTTCTTCGACCTCGGCCCGCGCCTGAAGGACAACACCCAGGTGTTCTACCGTGCCCTGGCCGGCGTGCGTGGCAGTGGCGAGCGCTGGGACTGGGAAGTGGCGGCGCTGACCTCGCAGAGTGCACAGCGCGAGTACGTCGACAACTTCGTCAACCGCTACGCCTTCGAACAGATCCTGCGCGATGGCAGCTACAACTTCCTCAATCCGTCCAGCACGCCGGAGGCGCTGGATGCACTGCGCCTGCAGACCAAACGCCCCGGCTGGTACAAGCTGCACTCGCTGAACGTGAAGGCGTCGACCACGCTGTGGGAGCTGCCGGCCGGTGCGGTCGGCTTCGCCTGGGGCGCCGAGTTCCGCAAGGAATCACTGGACGCGCGTACCAGCGCGCAGGTGCTGTCGGGCACCGAGCTGCGCCCGGCCATCAACGTGGTCAACGGCGAACGCCAGGTCAGTGCCGCCTACGCCGAACTGAGCGTGCCGCTGCACCGCACGCTGGAACTGCAGCTGGCCGGTCGCGGCGACCGCTACGATGACTTCGGCAAGGCGTTCTCGCCCAAGGTGGCATTGCGCTGGCAGCCGCTGGACAGCCTGCTGCTGCGCGGCTCGTTCTCGCGTGGCTTCCGTGCGCCGTCGCTGCCGGAGATCGCGCCGGGCCAGACCGTCAGCTACGGCTCGGTGATCGATCCGTTCGACCCACTGCAACCGGGCGGCAGCCGCGGCGTGACCAACATCCGCACCGGCAACCCGGACCTGAAGGCCGAGCGCTCGCGCAATTTCAACGTGGGTGCGGTGTGGTCGCCGGATGGCGATACCAGCATCGGCCTGGACTGGTACCGCATCGAACAGGACAACCTGGTCAAGCCGGACAGTGCGCAGTTCATCGTCGACAACCCGACCCTGTTCCCGGGCCGCGTACAACGCGAGAACGGACGCATCCAGTTCATCACCAACCAGTACGCCAACCAGGGCGAACTGACCACCTCGGGGCTGGACCTGGATGCCAGCCGCACCTTCCGCACCGACGGTTGGGGCAACTTCACCGTGGCCGGCAGCTGGACCCACCTGCTCAGCTTCAAGCAGCCGCTGGTGGCCGGCCAGGCACCCTATGACGGCGCTGGCAACAACCGCCACGGCGCACTGCCGCGCACCCGCGGCACCACGTCGTTGAACTGGGCGGCGGGCGACTGGAGCAGCACGCTGAGCCTGCAGTACGTGAGTGGCTACGACCAGCGTGTGGCGACGGCCACCAGCAATCCGGGGCTGCGCGACCGCATCAAGCCGTATCACCAGCTGGATCTTTACGTGGCCTACGACGGTATTCCCAACACCACGCTGTCGCTGTCGGTGCTGAACCTGACCGACAAGGACCCGCCGTTCGACCCGGCCGGTGGCTCCAATGGTTTCGACATCAGCCAGTACAACCTGCGCGGGCAGTTCGTCTCGCTGGGGGCGCGCTACCGGTTCTGATGCGATATCGGGGCGGCGGTAATGCGCCGCCCCATTTGTGCTGCCGGCCAGCGGCCGGCACTACCACCGACCGCCGGGGGGGATGCCCGACGGTCGTGCATCAGCGGCTCAGGTGCAGGAACTGCAGGTGCCGTTCGTACTGGCTGATGATGTCGTTGATGATCTGCTTGCGGCTGTAGCCGACCAGGTCGTAGTCCTGGCTGCCTTCGAACAGGTGCACTTCAGCGCGGTAGTAGCGCTGGTTGCGCAGCTGCTGTGCGGCGAACGACGGCGTCAGGTAGCCACTCAGGATCACCCGGTACAGGAAGTCCTGCTGCTCGCCGTGATTCACCGTCAACTCCATGTCGCCAGCCTCGAAGCGCGTCGCCACGTCCCAGCCCTGCCCGCGCAGCTGTTCGGCCACCGCTTCCATCGCCGGCTTCACCGTATCGTCCATGAAGCGGTAGACCTGGTCGCGCACCGGGAAGTGCATGGCCTGGCTCAGGCGCTGGCGCCAGCCCTGGTGGTGGCGGTCGTCACCGATCAGCGGCGAAGGCCGGTACTGCAGCGCGCGCTTGCGGTGCGATTCGTCACTGAAAGCGCGGGTCAGGCCCCACATCATCAGCAACAGCACCGCCGAGAACGGCAGCGAGGCCAGCACCACTGCCGATTTCAGCGCATCGATGCTGCCGGCCAGCAGCAACCCAGCGGTCAGCACCGCGATCACCGTGCCCCAGAACACGCGCAGCCAACGCGGACCATCATCCTCCGGCGCCCCGCCATGCGAGGACAACGTGGACAGCACCACCGCGCCGGAGTCAGCCGATGTCACGAAGAAAATGAAACTGACGAACACCGTCACCGCGATCACCGCCTTGCTCCACGGATACCCATCCAGCAGGGCATACAGCACGGTGGGTGGATCATCCACCGCCAGTTGCGCCAGTTGCTGCTGGCCATGGTGCAGCACCTGGTCCAGCGCGCTGTTGCCGAAGATCGACAGCCACGCCAGGGTGAAGCCGAGCGGGATCAGCAGCACGCCGAACACGAACTCGCGGATGGTGCGGCCACGCGAGATGCGCGCGATGAACAGGCCGACGAACGGCGCCCAGCCGATCCACCACGCCCAGTAGAACACCGTCCAGCCGCCCAGCCATTCGGGGCGGCCGCCATAGGCGTACACATCGAAACTCTTGCCGACCACGCTGCCCAGGTAGTCGCCCAGGTTCTGCATCAGCGTGCTGAACAGGTACTGCGTCGGCCCGGCAAACAGCATGAACAGCACCAGCGCGATCGCCAGCAGCATGTTGATGTTGGCCATCCAGCGCACGCCCTTCTCCACGCCTGAAACGGCCACGGCCACCGCCGCGCCCATCATGCTGACCACTAGGATGATCTGCACCAGGTTGGAGTGCGGGATGTTGAACAGGTGCGACAGGCCGGCGTTGAGGTGCAGCACGCCGAAGCCCATGTCGGCGCCGATGCCGAACACGGTGGCGACAATGCCCAGCGCGTCCACGGTGTAGCCGATCGGGCCATTGATGCGCTTGCCGATCAGCGGGTACAGCGCCGAACGCAGCGCCAGCGGCAGGTTGTGGCGATAGGCGAAGTAGGCCATCGCCATCGCCGCCAGCGCGAACACGCCCCACCCATGCAGGCCCCAGTGCAGGAACAGCAGCTGCATGGCCTGGCGCGCGCCGGCCTCGCCTGCGGCCGGATCGCCTTGTGGCGGCTGCAGGTAATGGGTCAGCGGTTCGGAGACGCAGAAGAAGAACAGGGTGATGCTGATGCCAGCGGCGAACAGCATGCCGGCCCAGGAAAGGTAGCTGAACTCCGGCTCGTCATGGTCGGCGCCGAGCTTGATGCCACCGTACTTGGACAGCGCCACGCCGACCACGAACACCAGGTACAGGGTCATCGCCAGCAGGTAGTACCAGCCGACATTGAGTGCGGCCCAGTCCTGCGCCTTGACCAGAAGGCGGCCCGCACCGAGCGGGAACAGGCTGACGAACAGCGCGAACGCCACGACAACGATCGCCGCGAAGGCGAACACAGGTCGAAGGGTGCGCACCGGGGATTGTTGCGGCTCCAGTACTTCCATGGGGCGGCGTTCTCCGGTAGATCAAAGGGTTAGCCGACCGATTCTGGCTGAACCGCAGTGGACAGAGCATGAAGTTGCGGCCTGTGGTCGCAGGCTCGACCCACCATTCCGTGTTATCACGCGCGCGCCGAAGCGTGCCTGCGAGCGCAGCCGCGCGCGGACCGCGTGCATCGCGGCCACGCGCGTACTGGCCAATCACGACATTACGTGCACCGCGCACAGCTTGTTGCCATCCGGGTCGCGCAGGTAGGCCAGGAACAGCTGGCGCCCGGCCATGGTGCGGATGCCGGCCGGGTCTTCGATGGCGGTGCCGCCATGGGCCACGCCCGCATCCTGCCAGCCACGCACGGCCTCGGCGCTGTCGAGGGTGAAACCAATCGTGCCGCCGTTGGCATGGCACGCCGGCTGCCCATCGATCGGTGCAGTGACGATGAACATGCGGCCGTCCTTGAAGTACACCAGCCGACCCTTGTCATCGAAGACACCCGGACGGGCGCCCAATGCGGTGAACAGGGCATCGTAGAAGCGATGCGCGACGTCCATATCGTTCGTTCCGACGGTGATGTGACTGAACATGCGGGCACTCCTTGTGGAAAGACCGCAGTGTCGGCGAGCCCGGCCGGCATCGCAAATGCACGCCTCCGGCCTGCTGCCACGTGCGCAGGGTTTGTCGTACACCGCTCGATCACCCTATAATGGGAATCATTCTCATTAATGATCGATGCCGATGGCCGTGCCCGCCGCCTCCAGCACCGCGCTGGCGGGGTTCTACCGCGAACACCATGGCTGGCTGCTGGGCTGGCTGCGCCGCCGCACCCACAACGCCGACTGCGCTGCCGACCTGACCCAGGACACCTTCCTGCGCCTGCTCAGCCGTCGCGTCGATCCGTCCGAACTGCGCCTGCCGCGCGCTTACCTCAGCACCATCGCGCACGCCCTGCTGGTCAACCACTGGCAGCGCGCGGACCTGGAGCGCGCCTACCTGGCCGCACTGGCTGCGCAACCGGAGCCGGTGCACCCGTCTGCGGAGGAACGCGCACAGGCACTGCAGCTGCTGCATGCCATCGCCGACATGTTGTCTGGCCTGGCCGAACGCCCACGCCGCGCGTTCCTGCTGGCACGACTGTCCGGATTGGGCTATGCGGAGATCGGCCAACAGCTGGGCGTGTCCGAGCGCATGGTCAAGAAGTACATGGCGCAGGCGATGCTGCATTGCCTGCGCCTGTCCGGCGATGCCACGGCATGAATGCCGCATTGGCCAGCCCGGCACTGGAGCAGGCGGCAGCGTGGTTCGCGCTGCGCCAACAGGGCTGGAGTGACGGCGACCAGCAGCGATGGCACGCATGGCTGCACGCCGATGCCCGTCATGCTGATGCGTGGCACCGGGTCGAGTCGGTCTGGCAGTCCTTTGCGCCCCTGTCGGCACCGGCTGCTGCCACGGCGCTGGATGCTGCCGGACGTCGCCGCCGCCGCGCGCTTCGCAGTCTCGGCGGCGCCCTCGGCATCGGTGCGGTTTCACTGCTGGGCCTGCACGGGCTGCGTGAACAACGCGGCCTGCAGACGCAGCGCACCGCTGCCGGCCATACCGGGCACTGGACGCTGATGGATGGCAGCCAGTTGTGGCTCAACGCGGACAGCGAAGTCACCATCGACATCGGCAGCGGCCGCCGCGCCCTGCATCTGCTGCGTGGCGAGCTGCTGCTGCAGACCGGCCATCACCCTGCGTTCGCCGGCCAGCCGTTGACCGTGCATGTGCCGGGCGCACGCCTGCAGCCGATCGGCACCCGCTTCGCCGTCGGTCGTGAGGCGCAGGACAGCCGGTTGGATGTATTCGAGGGCGCGGTGCGCTGCCTGCCGCTGTTCGGTGCGGCGCTGGATGTGGCTGCCGGTCGTGCGATGCAGATCGGCCCGATGGGCGGGCTCACAACGGTCGCTGCCGATCCTCTGCGCGGTGACTGGCAGGACGGACGTCTGCAGGTACAGGACACGCCTTTGATCCGTGTCATCGATGAGCTGGCCCGCCACCATCAGGGCTATCTGGGTTGTGATCCGGCGCTCGCCGCATTGAAAGTCACGGCGGTAATGCCACGCCTGGACAGCATCCAGGCGCTGCATCTGCTGGCCCGCGCCCTGCCGATCCGTGTCGAGCAGCGCTGGCCGTGGTGGACCGTCGTGCGTCCGCTTTGAAATCGCGGTTCCCTTTCTGTGCGCACACCGGGCCCTACAAGGGAACCCATTGCGGATGTTGCCGCCCCCATGAAACTGCCTTGCCCCTCCCCTCGCCCCCTGGCCATCGCGCTGTGCCTGGCCCTGGCCTCCCCGTGCCTGCTGCCGGCCGCCGCCCATGCACAGGACACTGCGGCCGCCATTCGCTGGCAGATCCCGGCTGGCGCGCTCGACCAGGCCCTGACCGCGTTCGGCCAGCAGTCGGGCCTGTCCATCGCTGCCGATGCGCGCCTGACCCGCGGCCGCCACAGCAGCGGTGTGCAGGCCACGCTCGGTACTGACGCCGCATTGGCGCAGCTGCTGGCCGGCACCGGCCTGGTCTTCCAGCGTGATGCCAGCGGCGTGGTGCTGCAGGCGGCACCTACCGCTGAAGCCGGGGTACGCCAGATCGGCACCCTGCGCGTGGCTGGCCAGGCCGGCGAAGGCGCTTCACCGTGGGGGCTGGCCGATGCGGACGCGGTCTACCGTGACAGCGGCTCCCGCGTGCACCTGGACCGCCAGCAGCTGGAACGCTTCCGCGGCCAGTCGATCGGCGACGTGCTGGCCGGTGCGGTGGGCGTGCACACCGCTGACGTCCGCAACGGCGGAGCGCTGGACGTCAACATCCGCGGCCTGCAGGGCCAGAACCGGGTGCCGGTGATCATCGACGGCGGCCAGCAGGCCATCGACGTGTATCGCGGCTATGCCGGCGTGCAGCAGCGCAGCTATCTCGACCCCGATCTGATCAGTGCGGTCAGCATCGAGAAGGGGCCGAGCCTGGCCGCCAATGCCGCCAGCGCGATCGGCGGCGTGGTCTACATGGAAACGCTGAACGTCGATGACATCCTCGATGATGGCCAGGCCTGGGGCCTGCGCGTACGCGGCGGCGTGGCCGACAACAGCATCGATCGCACCCGCACCTTCAAGCAGATCGCGCGTGGCAGCGATAACCGCAACAGCCTGCGCGACCCGCGTGACTGGAATGGCAGCGTGGCCTTCGCCCAGCGCGGCGAAGACTGGCAGCTGGTCGCGGCCTATGCGCGGCGCCGCCAGGGCAACTTCTTCGCCGGCAGCAACGGTGCGCATCGCTATGACAACCAGCACTTGTCCAGCGGCGGTACCGGCATGTCCAGCCAGGCGGTGTCCAAGCTCTTCCATCCGGGCGATGAAGTGCTCAACACACATACCGACAACGAATCCGCACTGCTTAAATTCACCTGGACGCCCAACCCGGACCAACGCCTGGAGCTGAGCCACCGCTACTTCAATTCGAGTTTCGGCGAGATCATGCCGTCGGCGATCGGCCGCGTGGGTGAGTCCAATGAATGGGTGACCTACGTGGACAAGGCCAACACCATGTTCCAGTTCGAGCCGGGAAAAATGCGGGTCAACGCCACCTCGCTGCGCCACCGCTACCGGCCCGAGGCACACCCGTGGCTGGACCTGAGCAGCACCCTGTGGTTCACCACCGCCACCAGCCGCATGTTCAACAGCAACATCGCCAACACGCCGCTGTTCAAGGACGTGCCCAACGACCAGATGCCGGATACGCTGGGCGAAACCTATGGCCCGGGCCTGCAGTCGGACGTGAAGACCCAGCGTTGGGGCGTGGACAGCAGCAACACCACGCGCTTCAGCAATGCTCTGGGCGACTGGACGCTGCGCTATGGCGCGTCCTTCCAGCACGAGGACACCGCGCCCAACTCACCGGTGCTGCCGGTGGATTTCAACAACAACCGCTACCTGCGCTCGGGCACGCGCCGCGAGGCCAGCGTCGTCGCCTCGCTGCAGTGGCAGCCGTGGGACTGGCTGTCGCTGACCGCCGGCGGCCGCTTCACCGACTACCGCACCCGCGACCGCAACCGCGTGGCCTTCGTCAGTGAATCGCGCGACCTGCGCTACACCTTCGCGCGCCTGAGCAAGGGCGGCCAGCTGCTGCCGGGCTGGTACAAGGAGTGGTACCCGGATGCCCAGGGCAATTACACCTATGACTCGCTGCGCGCCACGCCCTATGGCGACAGCACGCTGGGCCAGGCCTACGATTTCGACGGCTTCATTCCTGATCCGCGCGGCGCCAACGGTTTCTATACCAAGCAGATTCCCACCGCCTGGGGCTACAAGCCGGCGATCCGCCGTTCCGGCCACGGCTTCGCGCCGTATGCAGAGGCGCGCTTCAACCTCGATCAGGACATGTTCTTCTACGTGAAGTACGCGCAGGGCTGGAAGATGCCCAGCCTGTTCGAGTCGACGCTGGGCAACAGCACCTCGGCGCCGGTGGCCGACCTCAAGCCGGAGAAGAACCGCTCGTGGGACATCGGCTTCAGCCTGCTCAAGCAGGACCTGTGGCGCGACGGTGACCGCCTGGCGTTCAAGGTGGCCTGGTTCAAGAACGATATCGACAACGCCATCACCCGCCGCTTCGATTCCAACAACTGGGCGTTCTACGTCGACAACGTCGACAACTACACGGTGTCCGGCTACGAGCTGCAGTCCGGTTATGACGCCGGCATCGCCTACCTGGACCTGTCGGCCAGTTACTACCAGCGCGCGCGCACCTGCGACGCGGCCACCGCCAAGCGCCTGCGCGAAGACCCGTATGCGAAGTGGAGCAAGCTGGACACCACCCCGGACTGCGTGGACGGCGGCTTCGGCACCTCGTTCGTCAACGCACAGAACCCGCCGAAGTACTCGATCCACAGCACGTTGGGCTTCCGCCTGTTCGACAAGCGACTGGATACCGGCATCCGCCGCACCTACAACAGCGGCCCCACCCACGAACTGGACAAGCCCTGGAACACCACCGGCTCGACCGGCCTGCAGAACATCTACCTGCCCACCGCGATCTATGACTTCTACGCACGCTGGCAGTTCACCCCGCGCAGCGAAGTGGAGCTGGTGGTCAGCAACCTGCGCAACACCTACTACATGGACACGCTGGCAATGAGCCTGATGCCGGGCCCGGGCCGCACCACGCGACTGAACTTCACCGCACGCTTCTGAGTGCTGCAGAAACAGCAACGCCCCGGGCAGATCATCCCCGGGGCGCTTGCTTGCGGCGGCTCACGCTCTGGTACATCCCAGCACGGCGACTCAGCACTGGTAGATGCCAACCTTGGTTGGCACAGCAACTCAGCACTGGTAGGTGCCAACCTGGGTTGGCACAGCAACTCAGCACTGGTAGGTGCCAACCTGGGTTGGCACAGCAGCTCAGCACTGGTAGGTGCCAACCTTGGTTGGCACAGCGACGCGTTACTTCGCAGTACTCAGCAGCAGCACTGCAACAGTGACCAGACCGATGCCGACCCAGCCGATCGGACGCAGGCGGTTGCCGAACAGCAGGCGGCCGCAGGTGGCGGTGCCGATCACGCCGATCGCCCCCCACATCGCATAGGCGGTGGCCAGATCCATGTAACGCACGGCCTGTCCCAGCAGGGCGAAGGCGATCCAGACCATGACGATCGCGCCGACGCCCCAACGCCAGCGGCGGAAACCTTCCGACTTGGCCACCATCATGTTGGCGGCGACGTCGATCAAGGCCGAACAGATCACGAAAAACAGGGCCAGGGTATTCATCAGTGCGCCTCCCCGAGGGTGACGCAGACGATGCCGACCACCGCCAGCACCAGGCCGGCCAACTGCTGCAGCGACAGGCTTTCACCAAAGACGGTGAGGCCGACCACGGTCAGCAGGGTCAGGCCGAGGCCCTCCCACACTGCGTAGGCCACGCCGACGGCGATGCGGCGCACCGACTGCGCGAGGAAGAAGTAGGACAGCGCCAGCGCGCCGGCCATGATCAGGTAGCCGGTCCAACCGCCATCGCGGGCGGCATGGGCCATGAACGAGGTGCCGACCACTTCGGCAACGATCGCCACGGTCAGGCAGGCCCAGGCGACCAGCGCGCCACGGGCGGGAACAGTACGGGACATGTGAAGCTCCTTGCAGGGCGGGGACCACGCCGCCTCATCAATGGATCCACGCCGAGCGTGGAGGGTCCGGAACGCCCCGCAGACGGGGACGACGGAAGCCAGTATCATCGTCTTTTACGGTGGTATCAAAATGGATTCCATCGACAGGAGCGATGGATCAATGCCCTACTCCCCTGAATCCCTGCAGGCCTTCGTAGAAGCCGCGGCGCTGGGCTCGTTCTCGGCGGCGGCGCGACGCCTGCACAAGACCCAGTCGACGGTCAGCACCGCCATCGCCCACCTGGAGGCGGACCTCGGCGTCAGCCTGTTCAACCGCAGCGGCCGCTACCCGCAGCTGACCGAGGCCGGGCACCAGGTGCTCGGTCATGCCCAGGAAATCCTCGCCGCCGATACCCGCCTGCAGCAGTTGAGTGTGCGGCTGGCCGCCCCGGTCGAAGCGCGACTGACCGTGGCCTTCTCCGACGTCTATCAGCTCGATCCGGAGCAGCGCGTGTTGCAGCGCTTTGCCGAGGCGTTCCCGGAGATCGAGCTGGAATGGCTGGATGCCGAGGGCGAGGACGTGCTGGAACTGGTGAGCAACGGACGCGCCGCGCTCGGTCTGCTGCCACGGCAGGAGCACTATCCGGATGGGCTGGTGGCACGGCCGCTGGCGCATCACAGCGAACTGTCGGTGTACGTGGCGCGCGAACATCCACTGGCCAGTGCCGGTCGTCGCGCCGCCGCTCAACTGGCGCGGCACCGGCAGGTACGCTTGAGCGCCGAAGTCGACCAGGCGCGCGTGGTCACCGGCCTGGCCTGGACCGCCACCGACTACCTGATGGTGATGGAAATGGCCGAGGACGGCATCGGCTGGGCCGAACTGCCGCGGGCGCTGGTGCAGCGCTATGACCGCGGGCGGCTGGTGGAACTGGTACTGCCCGGCTGGCCACGGCGCATCCACAGCGACCTGCTGTGGCGCCGCGACACGCCTCCCGGACCGGCCGCACTATGGTGGGCCGACGCGTTGGGGTGAACCGAAAAAGGGGACGGAGGGGATTAAGTCGTTTATGCATAAACGACTTAATCCCCTCCGTCCCCTTTTTCAGTTGCCGGCCAGCGGCCGGCACTACCGGTCAACGATGGGCGAGCGCGTAATCCAGCGCCGAGCACACCGCCGCCACCTGTGCGTCGTTGCACTGCTCCGGGGTCGCGCGCGGGCTGTCCGGGTAGACTTCGGTGGTGGTGGTGTACTTCGCGCCGGTAATGCCGGCGCACAGGCCCAGCTTCACCAGCGGGTACTCGATCACACCATAGGCCACCACCGGCGAACCGATGATCTCGCCCTTGTCGTCGGCCGGCGCAATGTGGGTGACCTTTTCCACAGCGGCGATCACCGCCTGCTGGAAGGCCGCCTGCGGGGCCTCGCTGTCGTCCACCAGATAGAAGCCATCGGGAATCAGGCCTGGCTCGAACGGCTTGCCATCACGCGCCGCCAGCGCCGGGCGGAACTCGCTCTCGTCGCTGTCGGTGGTTTCGTGCAGGTCGATGTGCAGCACGAACTGGCCCTTGATCGGTGTGATCAGCTCGATCAACGCGGTCGACTCACGGGCCGGGCCATCGACGCGGAAGTTGCGGTTCGGGTCGATCGCATCGAAGTTCCAGCGGTTGATGCGCTCGAAGCCCCACGGATTCACGCACGGCGCCACCAGCAGGTTGGCCTTGCCGGCATAGTCGGCGGCGTGCTTTTCGAGGAACTCCAGCGCGCCCATCACGCCGCTGGTCTCGTAGCCGTGCACGCCACCGGTGACCAGCGCGGCCGGCAGCGCCGGGTTCCAGTCGCGGCTGCGCAGGGCGTACAGGGTGTAGGTCTCGCCCGCGTAATCGAGCTGGCCATAGGCCACCTTGTCAAAGCGCGATGCCAGCGCTTCGATGCGCGGCAGCACCTCCTCGTCGTAGCGACGCAGGCGCTGCTGGCGGCGACGCCACGCCTCCCGTTCCGCCGCTCCCCACGGCTGGCCAGGGGTTCCGACGGGGTAGAAGGCGGCTTGGGACATGGCAGATCTCAGCGAGTCAGGAAGCAATCGCCCACTCTACCACCGCGCCATCGGCATGACCCGGAGACGCATTCCATTGGCGAATGGAATCAGCAATAATTCTCATTTACGACCTTCCGCGACCTGCACCGATGCCCACCCACGCCCCGCAATCGGCCCGCCTGCCACTGGCCGCCGCCCTCGCCCTGTGCCTGCTCCCGGCTGCCAGCGCCTTCGCCCAGGACGGCGCCACCACGCTGGACAGCATCCAGGTCTCCGGCAGCTGGCTGGGCACCGGCCTGCACGACAGCGTGAAGAGCTTCGCTGGCGCGCGCACCGTGGTGGACCGTCAGCGCATCGAAGCCAGCGGCGCGGCCAGCATCGGCGATGCCATGCGCCGCATCCCCGGCGTGCAGGTCACCGACAACTCCGGTACCGCCGGCAGCTCGGTGTCGCTGAACATCGGCGTGCGCGGCCTGACCGGGCGCTACTCGCCGCGCTCGACCGTGCTGCTGGACGGCGTACCGCTGGCGGTGGCGCCGTATGGCCAGCCGCAGCTGTCGTTCGCACCGACCAGCCTGTCCAACATCGAATCGATCGATGTGGTGCGTGGCGGCGGCGCGGTGCGTTACGGGCCGCAGAACGTGGGCGGCATCATCAACTTCAGTACCCGCGCCATTCCCACCGGTGCCGGCCTGCACGGTGAGGCCGGCGTGCGCTACACCGCCTACGACCATGGCGGCGGAGACAGCACCCAGTACAACGCTTTCCTCGGCGGCACCGGCGACAACGGCCTGGGCGCGGCCCTGCTGTACTCCGGCCAGGACGGCCGCGGCTGGCGCCAGGGCAGCGATGACCGTTTCAACGACCTCGCGCTGAAGTTCGCCTACGCCATCGACGCGCAGCAGGAACTGCGCGCCAAGCTCTCCTACTACGATGTGCGCTCGCTGACGCCGGGCGGCCTGACCCGCGCCCAGTACGAGGCCGACCCGTTCCAGAACACCCGCCCCACCGACTTCTGGAAGGGCCACCGCACCGGCATCGACCTGGGCTACACCAACACCCTGTCGGCCAACAGCGAGTTCGAGGTGCTGGCCTATTACAACGAAAGCAGCCGTGCCAGCTCGCTGATCAACGCCGCCAATACCCAGCTGACCGTGCAGCCGCGCGACTACCGCGTGCTCGGCATCGAGCCGCGCTATACCCAGCGCCTGCACTGGGGCAGCACGGTGCATGACATCACCGCCGGCTACCGGTTCCTGCGCGAGCGCGGCAACGACCGCAGCTACACCGTCACCCGCCGCACCGGCGCGGCCAGCGCCACCACCCGCTTCGACAACGCCACCGACGCACACGCCTTCTACATCGACGACCGCATCGCGATCGGCCAGTGGCGGATCACCCCGGGCGTGCGCATGGAGTGGATCGACATGGACCGCCGCCAGGCGGGTGGCGCGGCGACCTTCAGCAGCCGCAACGACAAGGCGCTGCCCTCGCTCAACATCGCCTACCTGCTGACCCCGCAGCTGACCGTGTTCGGCAACTACACCACCTCGTTCGGGCCGGTGCAGAACATCCAGCTCAATTCGCAGACCGCCAGCAACCCGCTGAACCCGGAAGTGGCCAAGACCACCGAACTCGGCGCACGCTGGCAGGACGGTGCCCTGCGCGCGGAAGTGACCGTGTTCAAGATGCGCTTCGACAACCAGATCCTGCAGGTGCCGGGCATCACCCCGCCAACCTTCCAGAACATCGGCGCCACCGACCACAAGGGCGTGGAGAGCGCGCTGGAGTACCACTTCGCCGAGGACAGTGCGCTGGCCGGGCTGGAGCTGTACGCCAACTACACCTGGACCAAGGCGATCCAGCAATCCGGCGACAACCGTGGCCTGGATGTGCCGTTCTACTCGCGCGACACCGACAGCGTCGGCGCACGCTATGCACTGGCCGGCTGGACCTTCAATGTCTCCAGCACCCACCAGAGCGGCCAGTTCTCCGATGCGGCCAACACCTGGGCCGAGAGCGCCGATGCGCGCGTGGGCCGCGTGCCCGGCGTGCGCCTGTGGAATGCCCAGGTGGCCTGGCAGGTGCCGGGACTGGGTGACAGCGAGATCGCGCTGGGCGTGAACAACCTGGCCGACAAGCGCTGGTATACCCGCAACGTCGATGGCAACGCCGGCCGCATGGTGGCTGCCCCGCGCACCTTCTACGTGCAGGGCCGCTACCGCTTCTGACGCAGTAACCGCCCGATGCAGTGACGGCGGCGATCACGGTGGCGGCGTATCATGCCGCCACCATGTCATTGCCTGTTTCGCCATCGCGCCTGCATCTGGCCTTCCAGGGCCTGCGCCTGCGCCTGCGCGGCAGCGACCTGTGGTTCATCGCGCTTGCCCTGCTGGTCGGCCTGATCGCCGGCTACCTGACCCTGCTGCAGTCCGGCATCGCACGCCGGCTGCAGGGCACCCTGTACGGGCTGGACGACGGCATGCGCCTGAGTTCCCTGCCCTCGCTGACCTGGACCGCGCTGCTGGTGCTGCCACTGGGTGGCCTGCTGGTCGGCCTGGTCAGCCTGGCCGCGACCCGGCTCAAGCGGCCCCTGCTCGATGCGGTGGAAGCCAATGCCCTGCATGGCGGCCGCATGTCGATGCGCGACAACCTCATCGTGCTGACCCAGACCCTGCTGTCCAACGGCTGCGGCGCCTCGGTCGGGCTGGAGGCGTCGTATACGCAGATGGGCGCGGGCAGCGGCTCGCAACTGGGCCGGGTGATGCGCCTGCGCCGCAACGACGTGCGCATCCTGGTCGGCGCCGGTGCCGCCGGCGCCATCGCCGCCGCCTTCGGTGCACCGCTGGCTGGTGCGTTCTACGCCTTCGAGATCGTCATCGGCGCCTACACCCCGGCCGCGCTGGCCCCGGTGGCGGTCGCTGCATTGGCTGGCGCATTCGTCGCCGACCAGGCCGGCATCGAGGCCTACCTGCTGCCCGCCGCCTCGACGATTGATGTCCGCGCCGCCGACTACGCCATCTACGGGCTGCTGGGCTGCTGCTGCGCGATGGTCGGCATCACGGTGATGCGGCTGATCGCCTCGATCGAGGGCACGGTCAAGCGCAGCCCGTTGCCGTTGTGGGGCCGGCCGGTGGTGGGCGGCCTGCTGCTGATTCCGCTGGCACTGGCCAGCCCGCAGGTGCTGTCGTCCGGCCATGGCGCGCTGCACCTGGACCTGACCACGCATCTGCCACTGATCTGGATCGGCGGCCTGCTCACCCTGAAGTGCCTGGCCTCCGGCATCTCTCTCGGGTTTGGTTTCCGTGGCGGCCTGTTCTTCGCCTCGCTGTTCATGGGCACCCTGGTCGGCGCCTTGTTCGCCGGCCTGCTCGCCATGGCCACCGGCGTGCCGGTGATCGACGCCACCTCGGCCGCACTGGCCGGGATGGCAGCGCTGGCCGCCGCCGTGGTCGGTGCGCCAATGACCATGGCCATGCTGGTGCTGGAAGGCACCCACGACTTCCTGCTGACCAGCGTGGTGATGAGCGCGGTGCTGGTCTCCAGCACGCTGGTGCGGCAGTGGTTCGGCTATTCGTTCTCGACCTGGCGCATGCACCTGCGCGGCGAGACCATCAAGAGCGCCCGCGACGTGGGCTGGGTGCAGAACCTCAACGCCGGCCGGCTGATGCGCAAGGGCGTGGCCACCGCCCCGGCCGACCTCGACGCCGATGCCTTCCGCCAGCGCTTCCCACTGGGCTCGGGCAGCCGGGTGGTGCTGATCGACGGCGAAGGCCATTATGCCGGCATCGTGCAGATCCCGCGCGTCTACGGCGACGGCGTGAAGCCGGAGACCGCGATCGGCGAGCTGGCCGAGAACCGTGACGTGTCGCTGTCGCCGGCCGCAGACGTGGTCAGCGTGATGCAACGCTTCGACCAGACCCAGGCCGACGAACTGGCCGTGGTCGCCGCCGACGGCCAGGTGCTGGGCGTGGTCTCCGAAGCCTTCGTGCGCAAGCGCTACGCCGAGGAACTGGACAAGCGCCAGCGCGAACTGATGGGCGAGCGCGTCGAGGACACCGACTGACCCCGCAAAAAGGGGACGGAGGGGATTAAGTCGTTTCTGGCCCCCTCGAAATCCACGTATGGCGTGGATCTACTGTCACCTCGACCGGGTAGACTCCGGCCATGCGCTTCATTGAAACCTTCCAGGCCGGCCCCTTCGCCGACACCGTGGTCAGCCTGCTGGCCGCCTTCGTGCTCGGCACGCTGATCGGCGCCGAGCGCCAGTACCGGCAACGCACCGCCGGCCTGCGCACCAACGTGCTGGTGGCGGTCGGCGCCGCCGCCTTCGTCGACCTGGGCATGCGCATCGCCGGCAGTGCCGAGGCGGTGCGGGTGATCTCCTACGTGGTCTCCGGGGTCGGCTTCCTCGGCGCCGGCGTGATCATGAAGGAAGGCATGAACGTGCGCGGCCTGAACACCGCCGCCACCCTGTGGTGCTCGGCGGCGGTCGGCAGCTGTACCGGCGCGGACATGCTGGCCGAAGGCGTGCTGCTGACCGTGCTGATCATCGCTGGCAACACCCTGCTGCGGCCGCTGGTGAATGCGATCAACCGCATCCCGATCAACGAGGCCGCCACCGAAGCGACCTACGAAGTGCGCCTGAGCGTGGATGCCGAAGCCGTGCCGCGCGTGCGCGAGCGCCTGGTCGATGCGCTGGAGGCCGCGCAGTATCCGGTAGGCGACGTACAGGTGGTCGAGCATGCCGACGCGCCCACCGATGTGATCGCGGTGCTGGTCAGTACCGCCGTCAGTGCCGACGAGCTGGACGTGGTGCTGGCACGGATGGAACACGTGCCGGGCGTGCTGCATGCCACCTGGGAAGTCAGCACCCGCGACTGATTCATCCACGCAGGGCGTGGACCTACCGAGGTCGCGGCGCAGCAGATCCACGCCATGCGTGGATGCTCGTCTCTCACCCACCCGCCATGCGCTGCTGTGCCCGCAGCAACTTGCGGAATGAACCGCACTGCCGCGCGTCCTGCGCTTCCGGGCAGGCCGCCGCACGTTGCAGGTGCCGGCGTACCCGCTGCAGCTGGCTGATCTGTTGCTGCAGCACATCAGCCTGCGCCAGCAGGGCCTCCCGGTCCAGCGTGAGGCATCCGCGCTGCGGCGGCAGCGATGCTCCAATCTGCTGCAGCGACAGCCCGGCCGCCTGGCCGAGACCGATCAGTGCCAGCCGTTCCAGCACCTGCTCGTCATACTGCCGACGCAGACCGCGACGGCCCAGGGCCTGCAACAAGCCCAATTGTTCGTAGTAGCGCAGGGTCGAGGCCGGCACGCCACTGCGCTTGACCACCTCGCCGATATCCAGTTCACGCACGGGCTTGACCTCAAGTGACCTTCAAGCGCCAACCTATGGGCAACTACCCGGCAGGACAAGGCCATGACCAGTACATCCCCCGTTGATCAGCATGCGCTCTGGAATGGCCCAGGCGGCCAGATCTGGGTCGCACAGCAGGCCATTCTCGACGGCCTGTTCCAGCCCATGGCCGACCTGCTGGTGGCCGAACTTCCGGATACCGTCACGCAACTGCTCGACATCGGCTGCGGTACCGGGGCCAGCCTGCTGGCCGCGGCCGCTGCGCGCCCGGCGGCACACTGCACCGGCCTGGACATCTCCGCGCCGATGCTGGCGCTGGCCCGCCAGCGCGCCGGAGCGGCAGGACTGGACGCGGACTTCATCGTGGCCGATGCGCAGCAGCGTCCGCTGCCCTCCGCGCACTTCGACTGGATCCAGTCGCGGCTGGGCGTGATGTTCTTCGAAGATACCGAGGCCGCCTTCGCCAACCTGCACCACGCCGCAACGCCAGGCGCGGGCCTGCGTTTCATCGCCTGGCGCAGTGCCGACGAGAACCCGTTCATGACCACGGCCGAACGCGCTATTGGTGATGAACTCGAGCTACCACCCCGTGCGCCTGGCGCACCGGGCCAGTTCGCCTTTGCCGATGGCAAGCGCGTGCAGCGCCTGTTGCAGGCCGCCGGCTGGAAGGACGTCGAAGTGGTTGCGGTCGACCTGCCCTGTTCGATCGCCCGCGACGAGCTGCCAACCTATGTCGGCCAACTTGGCCCGCTGGGACTGGCGCTGCGCAATCTGCCCGAAGACCGCGCCACCTCGCTCCGGAACAAGGCTGTGGCGGCATTCACCCCGTTCATCGAGGGCGACCGTGTACGCGTGGATGCGGCGTGCTGGCTGGTCCGCGCCCGCGCCTGATACAAAAAAAGGGACGGAGGGGATTAAGTCGTTTCCGGCACTGCCGGGGCAAGAACGACTTAATCCCCTCCGTCCCCTTTTTCTTCTACAGCGCCTCGCCAGCGTCGGCCAGACGCGACTCGATCAGCGCATACCACTGCTGGAGCACGTCGATCAGCATGTCCAGTTCGGCGTCGGTGCGCTGTGCGCGGCCACTGCGCAGGCAGGCCTGGGCCTCCTGCAGCTGGGCCAGGAACCCGGCCACGGTATCGGCCTGCAGGATCAGCCCCGGCAGGCGCCGCCCGGGAATGCGTACCACGGCATGATTGCCGAGCTGGCCGTACACACTCAGTGTGGTTTCCGTCTTCATGGAAAGAGGCAGGAATTGGGCATTCATCGCGTGCACCATGGAAAACCTGAGCCGCCGGCAGGTGTGGTCAACGGGGGAGACGTAACCACGTCCTGCCGACGGTCAGGGGGGACTCGGGATGCCGGAGCGATGCCCCGGCGCAGGAAACTCAGCGTGGCTGCGCCACCCCGGCGATCTGCACCCGCCGGTTCGGTGCCAGGCAGGCGATCAGCTCGCGACGGTTGCGCTGCTCGCACTGCACGATCGGCTCGGCCGCGCCGCGTCCTTCGGCACTGATGCTGGCTGCAGGCACGCCGCCCTGTACCAGCGCGCTGCGCACGGCGTCGGCGCGACGCCGCGACAGCGTCTGGTTGTAACTGGCACTACCGATCCGATCGGTGTAGCCGGTCACCCGGATCGACTGTACCTGCGCGGCTTCGCGTACCTGCGCCAGGATGCCCTGCACCGCCTGCTGACCTTCAGCGCTGAGCACCGCGCTGTCGAAACCGAACAACGCATCGGCGGACAGGCGCAACGGCTGCTCCGGCAGCGGTGCCGGTGCCGGTGGCGGTGGCGCCGGAGGCCGCGGCGGGTCCAGCACCGCCGCACATGATTCAGGCTTCCAGTAGCCGCCCTGGGCGATGCCCTTGCTGTCGAATCGCACCTGGAACTGGCAGGTGAAGTATTCGGCCCCCTGTGCGGTGCGGAAGTTGAACAGGTAGTTCCACTCACGCACGCCCCACATGCCTTCATTGAAATGCGGCGTGCCCAGCAGCGTGTACAACTGCCGCTTGGTCATGCCCGGCGCGAAGCGGCGCAGGTCGGCGACGTCGGGATAGATGCCTTCCTTCAGCGAGGCCTTCGAGGCCTCCGGGAAGTGCACGGCGGTGGCTTCGGCAGGAACGTCGGCGGCCGGCGCATGGCTGCGGCAGGCGGCCAGCAGGCCCATCCCCAGGATCAGGCCCAGCATGGCGGCCATCTGGCCGCTGCGGGCGATGCGATGCTGTTTCATGTCATTCCCCCTATGGACGTTTGCGCGGTGCCGGGCCGCGCGTGCGGCCCGGCAACAGCGATCACCACTGGATGCCGGCACCGACGGCCACACCGGCCTCGCCACGGCTGTTGGTCGACCCGCTGAACTTGTAGATCCAGCGGCCTCCCTCGGAGACGCCGGAGATGCCCACCGCCACGCCCGACTCGCCGTTGTAGCTGCCGGCCGCGATCGAGGCCATGCTGCGGCCGGCCTCGCTGGGCTGCGGCAGCGCCGCGGTAGCCATCGCCGAAGCGATACCGGCCGAAGCACGGTTGTCGGTCTTGCGCAGGTCGCGCTCGAAGCCGCCCATGCGCTCGTCGGTGTAGGCCTTCGACCAGTCCAGGGTCTGCGCCATGCCCGACTTCAGCTGGTCGACGTTGACTGCATCGGTACCGGCGGTGCCGGCGGCGACGTTGCGCACCGTGGTCGGGCCACTGCTGGTGCTGCCCAGGGTGACGCTGTTGTAGTTGGTCGCGCCGTTCACCGTGGTGTCGTAGCGGATCGTGCCCTGCTGCGAAGCCTGCAGCTGGCGCACGTTGACCGCATCGGTGGCCTGCGAACCGTCGGCCACGTTGACCACCTGGCGTTCGGCACCGGCGGCACCGACCGAGACCGTGTTGGCCCGGTTCGCCACCGAACCCGCACCCAGCGCCACCGAGTTGTCGGCCTGCGCCTGCGAACCATTGCCCAGCGCGGTCGAGTTGGCACCGGCGGCGGTAGAGCCTGCGCCACCGGCGGCCGAGTTGGCGCCGCTGGCGGACGGATCGGCCAGGTTGTTGGTGTTGTTGGCACGGAAGCTGCCGGCCACGTTGGTGATGTTCTGGATCTTCTGGTCGGTGTACTTCTTCGACTCGTCGATGGCGTAGTTCACGCCGTTCTTCAGCTGGCCGACGTTGGTCGCGTCGTACGTATCAGAGCCATCGGCAACATGGGTGATCTTGCGCTCGCCGCCGGTGCTGCCGACCGAAACTTCACCGGCCGAGTTGCTGGCGCCGGTCTGGCCGTACGCGCCGGTGTAGCCACTCTGTGCACCGACGCTGGCGACAGAACCGGCACCCAGGGCGACGCTGTTGCCGGCACTGGCGCTGGCACCGTTGCCGACCGCCACGCTGTTGGCACCGGCCGCACTGGCTTGCGGGCCGACCGCTACCGCTTCCGCACCCGCCGCCGTAGCGGCCGCTGCCGTCGAGTTCACCGCCAGGTAGGCACTGCCACCGCCGCCGTTGGTGATGCGCTGGTTGAGGACCTTCAGCGAGCCGTCCACCGCAGTGAAGGCGGCGGTGACATTGTTGTAGTCGCCGCTGGTGAAGGTGCCATCGGTGGCGATGCTGGAGATGCTGAACTTCGGCGCGGTCCACACGTTGGTGGTGCCGTTGTACGCGGTGGTGCCACCGAAGTAGTTGGCAATGGTGCTGTTCGTGCTGAACAGCTGGTCGCCGGTGATGGCATCGCTGCTGCCAGCCAGGATGCTGCCGGCGGCGACGTTGGTGATCTTCACCGCACCAGTGCCGGTGCCCTTGAGCGTCACGCTGTTGAGTACGTTGCCAGCGCCATCGACGTCGTACTTCACCGCAAGCTTGTCGACCTCGCCGGTCTGGTCGGCAACGTTGGCCAGCGAATTGCTGACCGCATCGAAGGCGGTACCGACGTCGTTGTAGCTGCCCTTGGTCACGGTGCCGTTGGCGGCGACGTTGTTGATCGAGTAGGTCGGTGCGGTCAGCACGCCGCTGGCGTTGACCGCCGCGCCACCACCGAGGTGGGTGGCCACGGCCTGGTTGGCCGCAAACAGCTGGGCACCGTTGATGGCCTCGCTGCTGGTGGCACTGACCTGGCCCGGGCCGAGGTTGCGCAGCGTGGTGGCGGTGCCGCTCTGGCCCAGCGTGGCACTGGCGTAGTTGACGCTGCCGTCGCCGTTGAGGTCATAGCGCAGGGCACCCTGCTCCGACGCCTGCAGCTGGCCGACGTTGACCGCATCGGTGGCGGCGGTACCCGCGGCCATGTTGGTGACCTGGCGTTCGGCACCGGCCGCACCGATGGACACGCTGTTGGCACGGTCGGCCAGGCTGCCGGCACCCACCGCGATGCTGTTCGCGGCGGTGGCGCGGGCATTGGTGCCGACCGCGATCGAATCGGTGCCACTGGCCAGGGCTTCGGTGCCGGTCGAGTTCACCCGCAGGTACTTGGTGCCACCGTTGCGGATATCGGTGATCTGCGTATTGAGGTTGACCAGCGAGCCGTCGACCGCCGCGAACGCATCGGTGGCGTTGGTATACAAGCCCTTGGCAATGGCGCCACCGGTGGAGATGGTGCTGATCTCGAACAGCGGCGCGGTGAAGGCGCCACTGGCCGGATCAAACGCTGCACGGCCGCCAAAGAAGCTGGCGATGGCGGCGTTGGTCGCGGCCAGCTGGCCGCCGTTGACCGCCTCCAGGCTGCCGGCGGTGACCGCGCCGCCGGCCAGGTTGCCGATGGTGGTGGTGCCGGTGCCCGCGCCAAGCGTGACACGACGGTAGTTCGGGTTGCCGCCAGCATCCAGGTCGTAGGTCACGGCGGCATCGGCCACGCCGTTGATCAGGCTGATCGCGCCCTTCAACTGCGCCACGTTGACTGCATCCGTGTTGACACTGCCGGCCGCGACGTTGGTGATCTGGCGCTCGCCGCCACCGGCGGTGCCCACCGACACTTCACCGGCCGAGACCTGCGGTGCGGTCAGCCCATAGGCGGTGTAGCTGGCCTGGGCCCCGCGCAGCGCAGCGGAGCGATAGCCCAGCGCGACCGAGTTGGCCTGGTTCGAGGTGGCCTCGGCACCGAGCAGGGTCTGCCCGTTGGCCGTACCCACCGCGCTGTCGCCGACGATCACCGAATGGCCCATGCGTGCGGCGTAGTCCGCGGTCGGCACGCCGGTCGGGTTGCTCGGGTCATTGGTGCCTGCACCCGGGAAGGCCACGTTGGCATCGACCTTCGGCAGTTCGTGCCGTGCATTGGCACCGATCACCACTTCCTTCGAACCGTTGGCGAAAGCACCGTCGCCCATCAGCACCTGGTAGTCCTGCGCTGCGTTGACGGCCCAGCAGGAAATGTCGGCCAGGGCGATGTCCAGGCACTTGGCCGCCCACGCCGGCGAGTCCTTCGGCAGCAGCAGGCCGAGCAGTCCACCCGGGTTGCCGTTGTTGATGTTGTAGATGTAGCTGTCGGAGGTGACACCACCGATCAGGGTCAGGTGCGAGCTGCCGCCAGTGACGGCACCGCCCAGGCCATTGAGCGTGCTGCCGACCGGCGACAGGTTCACCACCGGCAGGCCCAGCACGTTGACCGTCGAATAGGTCTGCATCACGTTGGCGTTGCTGAGCTTGAGATTGCCGTTGCTCAGGTAGCCGTTGCCGCCGAACAGGCTGGTGGTGGTCGGCCCGATCAGCTGGCCGACGTTGCCGACCAGCCCGCCGGTGCCGATGATCAGGCCCGCATTCGGATCAGCCGGAGCCGGCGCCTTCGGGCTGGTCGGTGGAATCGCCGAGGGCTTGGTCAGGCCGAGGCCGCTCAGCGTACCTCCGACCAGGCCGCCTACGGCACTGCCGAGATTGCCGATGGTGCCGTTGAGATTGCCGTTGAGCAGGTTGCCCACGGCGCTGCCCACGCTGCCAAGCGTGTTGCCCAGCAGGCCACCCAGGCCCCCGCTGCTGCCGCCGGTAGCGCCATTGAGCACCCCGCCAACGGTGCTGCCCACCGCGCCCACCGTGTTGTTGAGCGTGCCGCCAACCGCGCTGCCGACGTTGCCGACCGTGCCGTTCAGTGCACCACCGACCGCACCGCCAACGGCACCGGCAGTGCCAACTGCGCCGTTGAGCGTGCCGCCCACTGCGCTGCCGACTGCACCAACGGTTCCGTTCAGCGCGCCGCCCACCGTACCGCCGACGTTGCCGACCGTGCCGTTCAGTGCACCACCCACCGCACTGCCAACGGCACCGACAGTGCCAACCGCACCGTTGAGCGTGCCACCTACCGCGCTGCCCACCGTGCCAACGGTGCCGTTGAGTGCACCGCCCACCGCGCTGCCAACCGTGCCGACGGTGCCATTCAGCGCGCCGCCGACTGCACTGCCAGCGGCGCCAACGACGCCGCCCACCAGGCCACCGACACCCAGCGCACTGTTCTGTGCCGCCACGGTAGCCTGGCCCGCAAGCTTGAGGTTGCGGTCGGCCACCACCTCCTGGCCGTCCGGTGCCTGTACGCGTACCTTGCCGGCCACGCCGGCATCGAAGGCGGCGGTGATCGCACGATCGTGGGTCTCACCCGGCAGTTCTTCCTTGGCCGGCAACGTGACCGCCGCCGTTGCCCTGGCCTGGCCCTGGCCATCGATCTGGTGGCCCGCCACCTTCAACTGCGAATCAAGCGTGCCGTCAACCGAGGCCTTCAGGCCAGACACGGAGCCGGCGGATGCGCCGCTGATGGCGGCCGCCGCCTTGGCCCCGGCATCGATCGAAGCCACCTGGCTGCCGGCGACACCGACATGGGCTTTCGCCCTCGCATCCGCAGCGACAGCGAGCGGCGCATGCGCGGACGGCGCAACCTGTGCCGCCAGCGATGCATCAACCTTCGCGCCATTGGCAGCCGCGCGACCCAACCCCACATTGGCACGGACATCGGCCCCCAGCGCCGGAACGGCGACCTGCTTCGGCGCGGCGTTCGCACCCAGCTTCACCTGCACCGTGGCCGGCAGCACGTCGCGCACCACGGGCAACGCGTTCGTGCTCAGCTGCAGGCCGACACGCGCATCAGCGCTGATTGCCGGGGTGCTCTGCGCCTGGCGCGAGGCGGCGGCCAACGCCACTTCGGCATCGACCTTGACCGGCATCGGCTGCGCGTACTTGGCTGCGAGCGCCTGCAGGTCACGCAGCGATTGATTGGATTCGGATGCTCCCGCATGCCCGCTGGCCAGCACGCACAACAGGGCCAGGGCCAGAGCGGTGGGCATCAGCAGGGCACTGCGCGGATCGCGGGCAGCGCTGCCGCCGCTATCGCCGGTAGCCAGTTCCGAGGCCACAACCAGAGCATTGAGCTGGCGGTTCCATACACGCCGGTAGATGCGGTTCATGAGCATTTCCCCCGTAGGCGAACAACTGGAATGTCAGTGGACTTGCCGTTAGGCAGGTGACTGACATTTCAGCGTTTGCAACGGCGGCTGCGCACTTCATTCCGGCACGGCAATCGCGCATTCCGGCAAATCCACGGTCGGAATCGGCAGCCGGTTATGCAGAAGCGGCAACCATATCGGCAAGCGGATATGCAATTCCGGCAGGAACTGCCGGGAAACCCTTGCGGGGCCTGGATCAGGCGGGCTGGCCGATCTGCGCGGGCGCGCGCATCAGCGTGTCACGCGGCAGTTCACCGAACACCTTGCGGTAGTTGTCGGCGAAACGCGACAGGTCCCACAGGCCACAACTGAGGGCGATGGCCTTGACCGAACGGCGGCTGGAATCGGCCATCGACAGGCTGCGGCAGGCGGCGCACAGGCGCAGCATCGACAGGTAGCGATTGGGCGAGGTGCCGAACAGGTCCTCGAAGGCGTAGCGCAGCCCACGCTCACTGACACCGGCAGCGTCGCAGATCTCGTTCATGTAGATATTGCGGCGCAGGTTGAGCCGCATGAAATTCTCCGCCCGCTGCGCGATCAGATAATGGGTGCGCCGTGCACGGCTGCATCCAGGCCGGTCTGCAGCACCGGCGCCGAGCAAAGCCTGCACGTGTTCGTGCAGCAGTTTCTCGGTTTCTTCCGGCTGCAGGTTCGCCCCCTGCCCCAATTGCAGGTGGAGCTGCTGGTAATGCTGTGCAAGAGGCGTGCTTTCGCTGGCGAGATTGAACAACGACAACGCCTGGCCTGCCGGTGGCGTACTGCGAAGGCTCAGTTCGGTCAGTTTACGTTGCACCCGCGCAACCGGCACCAGCATCAGGGTCATGTGCGTGCCCGGGCTCAGCGTGAACTCGCTGATGCCTTCCGGCATCACTGTCAGCGCCATGCCAGGGGTAAGCGGTACGCCGTGGCACCAGCTCAACGTTTCATCCGTTGCGTGCAGATACCCCAGCATCGCCCAGTCCGGTGGCAGCATGAAACGACCACGGCAATGGAACCCGCAGCTGATGCTGCAGAACAAGGCCTCTTCATGTACGCGCGACGCGAAGGCTGCCCGAGGGCCGTTGCCATCGAGCAGAAGCAGTTCGACATCACATACACGAAGCACGCCGCTCAGCGTCGCCAGGTCGATCGACCGCAGGCCGCTGTCGTCGCTGTCTCCTACCCCACCATCGACCATGACAGTGTCGTCCCCCCGTTGATCCGCCACACGGCGCGACCCCCACTGCCTGACAGGGCCACGCCATTCCAGGAACCGCCGCTGCTGCCGGGGCGGACGCGGCCAATGCCACGCAACCGCCCATGAAAATACGAGAGCTTGAATACGAGTATGCCCGATAATCCATCCCGGTAAACCCGCAAGCCCCCGCTGAAGAAAACAGATACACAGGTGAAGAAAATGTCCCTGCCACTGGCACGGTTTTCGCATGCGCCAGCAAGCGGGATCACATTATCTGCACGTCGATGAATCGTTTTGCTCGGGAACGGATTTTCGTCACAGAAACCGACTGAAGTTTTAAGGTCCGACGATTTCCTGCCGAATTTGCATATAGGTTCCGGTTGCAGCCGGCCGCCATTCAGGCAAAGTCGATAACACGGTGATCCGGTCTTTGATAATGACCGCACCCAGGGGGACAGCATGACCATGCACGCATCGCTCGACACGTTGACCACCGGCCCCGCGCCGCGCGGTCGCGGTTGCGCGAACGGCGTCCCGCCTGGAGACGATCACCCTGCTTGAGCACAGCGGGTCCATCCCGCCGTGCCTCCTCCGCCAGGATGCGCGGAGGCCCACGGACGATCCCGGCGGAGCCGGGCCACCGCCCAACAGGTGTCCTGTAGCAGACAGGTAGAGGGAGACAAACGTCATGAACGCATCGATCCGCAAGTTCCTGAAAGAAGAAGATGGCGTCACTGCACTCGAGTACGGGCTGCTGGCCGCTGTGATTGCAGGTGTGCTGATCGCACTGGGCAGCACGCAGATCCAGACGTTCTTCAGCACGCTCTTTGAGAATCTCACCAAGCTTGCCAACAAGGCATCAGGCACCACACCCGCCTGAGCCGCGTCCCAGGCTGGATCAGGGACAACAGCTGCTGACCGTCCACTGACGGACGATGGAGTGTGCGATGACACTGCTGGGATTGCTGGCCATCGGTGTATGCCTGCGGATCGCGATCAGCGATCTGTACGCCCGCCGGGTGCCCAACGCCTGGCTGCTGTCCGCATCCGTCATCGCCATCGTACTGATCATCGCCGGCCAGTTCAGCGCGCCGCGCCTGCCGTGGGCTTCCCACGTTGCCGGCGCGGCGCTCGGCCTGGTCGCGCTGCTCCCGTTCTACGCGTTTCGCTGGATGGGCGCTGGCGACGTCAAATTCTTCTCGGTGCTGGGCCTGATGCTTGGCTGGAAAGCGCTGCTGCCGATCTGGATCGTCGCCAGCCTGGCGGCGGGCGCACATGCCGCACTGGTGCTGGTGTCGCGCCGGCTGGGTCCGGTACTGCCCATCGGCCTGCAGGCCCAGGTGCACCGGGCGAGTTCGCAATGGCATTCGCACCCGGCGCTGCGCGGGATGCAGAGCGCCCGCCAGGGACGCCAGGGCATTCCGTACGCCGCCTACCTGGCAGTGTCCGCCATCGCTTGGGTCCTCATCAGCACGTACGGAGGTGTGGCATGAACATCCACAGTCCACGGCAGCAACGCGGCGTGGCCAGCATCGAGTTCGCATTGATGCTGATGCTGGGCCTGCTGCCGCTGCTGCTGTTCACCTTTTCCGGGGTCATGATCATGGCCGCGCAGCAGACCCTGGCGACGGCCTCGGCCGAGGGCGCGCGCGCCTCCCTGCGCTACGGCACCGCCAATGAGCGCCGTACTGCAGCCTGCGTCGCGGCCCGCAGCTCGATGCAGTGGCTGCTGAACTTCTCGGGACAGAGCGTCGACTGCAGCAACGGGGGCAGCAACGCCATCACTGTATCCGCTCAGGCCCCCTGCGCCGGCCTGGCCACGGCCCAATGCATGACCGTAACGGTCAGCTACGACTACGCCAGCCATCCCTTCTTGCCCGGCACCGCCACGCTCTACAAGTGGGTGATGACGGCTCCCATCCGCAGCATCGCGGTCGCGCAGCTCGACCTCGGCAGCGGCAACTGACGATCGCTGAAGGAGACGGTTCCATGCTCAAGTTGACCCGCATCGCCGCCGTCGCCCTGATCGGGCTGGCCGTGCTGCTGGCGGTGATCGCATTGATGATCGGGCGCAAGCAGGCCGCACCTGCCGCGGCCGCACCGGTCGCGCACAGCGAAGCGCAGGCGATCACCGTGGTGGAAGCGGTCGCACGCCTGCCTGCCGGCGAGCCGATCAGCGCCAACGGGCTGCGCCTGGCGCAGCGGACCACGGCGGTTGCCGGTGCTGCCAGCAGCATCGCCGCGGTGGTCGGCAAGGTGCCGGTGCAGGATATCGCTGAAGGCACTGCGATCAGCAGCAGCGCACTGGCCCAGGGCTTCTCGCTGCAGCTTCGCCCTGGTGAGCGCGCGCTGGCGGTACCCGTCGACGAACTGGTCGGTGCCGGCAACCGCATCCTGCCGGGAGATTTCGTCGACGTCTTCCTCAACCTGCGCAACGCCCAGCCCAACGCCAGCGGTCCGGCCGAAGCGGCCCAGACCCGCCTGCTGCTGTCACGCCTGCGCGTACTCAGCTATGGCCAGCAGGATATCGCCCCGGTTGCCAGTGATGCCGTCGCCAACACTGAAGGCGACACCCGCAACGATCCACGCGCTGCCGACATCACCGGCAACAGCAGCAACCACGCTGCGGGCAATGAAGCCACCCAGCCAGCGCGCAGCGCCGTGCTGGCCGTACCGGTGGCCGATGCCAACCGTCTGCTGCTGGGCGCGCAGCAGGGCAAGCTGTTCCTGGCGCTGCGCAATCCCGCCGACACCGGCCTTCCCGACCTCGCCCTGTTCCCCCAGGCGCGCGGCGTGATCGATCCGCTGCGCGGCCTCGACGCAGAACAGCAGCTCGCGCTGCAACGGCCGGAGAACAACGCTTTCGCAGGCATCGACGGCGACGCGCTGGCCGGTCGCGGCAACGCGCCTGCCCGCAGCACCCCGGATGCGCCCGCCCGCGCCCCGGCGCCTCGACGCAGCGCGCCACGCGGGTCCGCCGGCATCGAGATCATCCGCGGTGACAGTTCCACCCCTCGTGGTTCCCTTTGACCTGCATCGAGCGCATCCATGACCCAACGTCGCCACCGCCCACACCCCTCTCCCCGCCAGCGTTGGCTGGCCCTGCTGCTGGTGCTGCTGGCTCCGGCAACGAGTGTGGCCGCCGACGATCTGGTATTGCAGGCGCGTGAGCAACGCCCCTGGAACCTGCCGGCTGATCTGGAGCGGGTTGCCATCGCCGATCCCGGTGTCGCCGATGTCGTGATGCTGCGTGGGCGGCGCCAGGCATTGCTGGTCGGCAAGGCGCCGGGCACCACCACCCTGCTGCTCTGGCACCACAAGCAGGCCGAGCCACAGCGGTTGCAGGTACGCGTGCAGAGCGCGGTGCAGGGCGCGGCCGACGCCGGCACCAGCGGGCTGATGTTCACCCAGCAGGACAGCCAGGGCCTGCTCCAGGGCAGCACCGACAGCGTGCTTTCGCACATGCAGGAACAGAAGACCGCTGCCATGGCACTGGGCAAGGATGGCCTGCTTGCCGACGCCTCTACCGTCAACAGTGGCGGCGTGGTCCAGGTCGAGGTCAAGGTGGTCGAGTTCAACAAGACCGCGCTGAAGCAGATCGGCATCAGCTTCCAGAACCGCAATGGCAACTTCGCCTATGGCTTCGCCCGACCTGGCGGCCAGCTGCCGGGCAATACCGGCATCCTGCCCGGCATGAAGGAAGGCAACTCCGGCAATGAAGCCGAATCGCCCATTTCCTCGGCCTTCCGCCTGGTGTTCGGCTCGACCAAGGGCCTGTGGAACGCCGATGTCGACCTGCTGCAGAGCAACGGCATGGCACGCGTGCTGGCCGAACCGACCCTGGTCGCCCTGTCCGGGCAGAGCGCCAGCTTCCTCGCCGGTGGCGAACTGCCGATCCTGGAGCCCCAGGGCCTTGGCACCACAACCATCACCTACAAGCCGTTCGGCATCGGCCTGACCGTGACCCCGACGGTGCTGGCCCCCAACCGCATCGCACTGAAGGTGGCGCCGGAAGCCAGTGACCTGGACTACAGCAACGCCATCGCCCTCAACGGCGTGCAGATTCCATCGATCACCACGCGCCGCGCCGACACCACGGTCGAGCTGGGCGACGGTGAGAGCTTCGTGATCGGCGGCCTGGTCAGCTCCAACGTCGTTTCCAACGTCGGCAAGATCCCGCTGCTGGGCGACCTTCCGATCATTGGCTCGTTCTTCCGCAACTTCGACTACAAGCGCCAGGACAAGGAGCTGGTGATCATCGTCACGCCACGGCTGGTCCAGCCGTTGGCCCGCAACACCGAGCTGCCGCTGCCTGGCGAGCGCGAGGCCAAGCCGCACCTGCCCGAATGGGGCGCGTGGCTGCTTGGCCCGATCAGCCAGGACCCGGTACCCGGCTTCTCACGCTGATTCCATGATGCCTGCGATACCACGCCCATGCCCTACGCCACCGCCCAGCCGCTGCATCCGCAAGGACCACCGATGAACCTGGTCCTGTACGGAATCGATCGCGAACTGCTGCCCCGGCTGGCGGCAAAGCTGCCGCCGACCACCACCCTGCACTGGCAGGACAGCAGTACCCCGACCTCTGCACAGGACCTGCAGCGAGGGCCGCAGAGCCTGGTGCTGCTCGACTTCCGCCCGGAGCACGCGGCCGCCTCAAGCGTGCTTGCACAGCAGCTGCAGCAGACCGAACCGGACCTGATGCTGGTTGCAGTCGGCGCCACCAGCGCAGGCCAGGTGGAAGGCGTGGTGATGGCCCTGCGCGTTGGACTGCGCGACGTGCTGGACCTGGACAGCGACAATATCGGCATCGAAGCAGCGTTGCGCCGGGCGCTGTCGCCACGGCCGGCCGCCGCAGCACAGCACGCGCACAAGGCACGCTTGATCGTGCTGCTGGGCGTGCGTGCCGGCGTCGGCACCAGCACCCTGGCCGCGCACCTGTCGGTGCTGGCACAACAGACGCGCGCGCTCGCCCAGGGCGAGGCCCTGCAGCAGGATGGCCTGCTGATGGAGCTGGCACAGCCTTCAGGCGATCTGGCGCTGTACCTCAACCTGGACAGCCGCTTCCACTACGAAGACGCACTGCGCAACGCCAGCCGCATTGATGCCACCCTCGCCCGCACCGCGATGGCACGTCACGATTCCGGGCTGGTCCTGCTGGACCGTGCGAGCGGTAGCGATGCGGTGCCGCCGTCCGATCCCGGCGCGCTGCTGCAGCGCCTGCGCGGCGTCTTCGCCAGCGTGTTGTGCGATGCCGGTGGCTGCCCCTTGCGGCAGCTGCCACCGCTGCTGTTGGACCAGGCGGACGAGATCTGGCTGGTCACCGACGCTTCGATCGCGACCCTGGTGTCGCTCGACCAGGCCCTGAAGCATCTGGCCGGGCAACGCGAACGCGAAAAACGCCTGCAGCTGGTGATCAACCGCCACGACGACAGCAGCGGCATGAGCCCGGAGCAGATCGCGCGCCGCTTCGAGGTGCCTCTGCTGGCCACTCTGCCTGAGCGCCCGCGCGTGCGCCTGGCCGCAAGCCAGGGCCACCTGCTGCTGCAGGACGCGCCGCGCGACCCCTATCTGCGTGCCCTCGCCCCGCTCGTCTCGCGCCTGGACCCGGCGGCCTGCCCGGTCCAGGCGCAAGGCCTGCGGGAAAGACTCTCCCTTGCCCTGGGTGGATCGCAATGGAAGACAAGGTAACCCCGTTCCCGCATGCCGCCACCCGCCCGGTGCTGCCCGACAGTACACCGGGCCACCAGCCGTTCGCGCAGACCGAGCAGTACCAGAAGGTGCTGTCGGCCGCACATGAGCACCTGCTCAACAGCATCGAGGACGAGCGCATCGACATCGATTCCTGGGCCCCTGACACCATCGCCCGCTGGGTGCAGGTGCAGACCGTGGGCTTCATCCAGGAATGGCGCATTCCGATCAACGAGGAAGAGATGCAGGTGGTCGCCGAAGGGCTGGTCAAGGAACTGACCGGCTTCGGGCCGCTGGACGACCTGCTGCACGATCCGTCCATCGAAGACATCCTGATCAACGGCTTCAAGGACGTGCACGTCTCGCAGGGCGGCCAGCTCAAGCGCGCCACCCAGCGCTTCACCGATGACACGCACCTGCTGCGCATCCTGCGCCGCATCCTGGCCCCGCTCGGCCGCCGCCTGGATGACTCCAATCCGATGGTCGATGCGCGCCTGCCCAATGGTGGCCGCCTCAATGCGATCATCTCGCCACTGGCGGTGGACGGGCCGATGGTCTCCATCCGCAAGTTCCGCAAGGATCCGTTCACCCCCGACGAACTGTTGGCCAAGGGCACCTTCGATGCGCCGATGCAGGCCTTGCTGAAGGCCATGGTGCTGGGCCGCTGCAACATCCTGGTGTCCGGCGGCACCAGTTCGGGCAAGACCTCGCTGCTGAATGCACTGGCCAGCTACGTGCCCCCGAACGAGCGCGTGATCACCGTCGAAGATACCGCCGAACTGTCGCTCAACCACCCGCATGTAGTACGGCTGGAAAGCCGCATCGGCGGCGCGGAGGGCCACGGTGCGGTCAGCATCCGCGACCTGGTCCGCAACAGCCTGCGCATGCGCCCGGACCGTATCGTGGTCGGCGAGGTACGTGGCGCCGAGGTGCTGGAAATGCTGCAGGCGATGAACACCGGCCATGACGGCTCGATGGCCACCATCCATGCCAACTCGCCACGCGACTGCCTGTACCGCATCGAGATGCTGGCCGGGTTCGCCGGGTTCCAGGGCAGCGAGGACAGCCTGCGCCGGCAAATTGCCAGTGCCATCGATTTCATCGTGCAGATCTCGCGCCTGGGCAGCGGGCGCCGTGTGCTGGTCTCGATCACCGAGATCACCGGCGTCAGCGACAACCTGATCACCACCCAGGAGATGTTCCGCCACGAGCTGCAGATCGACGGCAGCGGCAAGGAGACCGATCGCTGGATCGGGCTGGGCTTCCATCCGCATTCGCACAAGCTGGAGCCGTTCCGCCAGCAGCTGCGCGAATCGTTGTACGGAGACTTCTGAGCATGGGCACCGGCCTGCTGCTGGGCGTGTTGAGCATCATTTCGGTGCTGGTGGCGCTGGCGGTCTGGCTGTGGGGCACGGCCAGCAGCCGCGAACAGCGCCAGGCCTCGATGCAGCACGCCGAGCAGCAGCTGGCGCGTGGCAGTGCCGGCGGCGGGGTACCTGCCGGACCGTCCGTCACCGCGGCCAACGATCCTGCGCGACCCGCCGGCAGCGGGCGACGCGTGCTGCCACTGGACGGCCTGCTGCAGCGCGCAGGCCTGCAGACGGGTTGGAAGCTGCCGATCATGCTGCTGGTACCCGGCCTGGTGCTTGCGGTGGTGGCAACACTGCGGCTCGGCACCGCATGGATGTTCCCGCTGACCCTGCTGCTGTACCTGCTGGGCTGCTGGCTGTGGGTGATGCGGCGGACCACGAAACTGCGTGCGCAGCTGCTGCACCAGTTGCCGGACTTCCTCGACAACCTGGTGCGGCTGACCGCACTGGGCAACAGCCTGCAGGCCGCCTTCCAGGTTGCGTCGATGCAGACCAGCGCGCCGCTGCGCGGCCTGCTGGACACCACGGTGCGCTTCGCGCGCAGTGGCATGGAGCTGGACCGCGCGCTCGCACAGGCCGCCCATCCCTATCGCATGGATGTGCTGAAGGTGCTGTCGGTAGTGATCGGTGTCAGCGTGCGCATCGGTGGCCGCTCCGACCAGATCCTCCAGCGCATGGGCGATTTCATGCGCGACCTGGAGCAGGCCCAGCAGGAGCTTTCAGCGACGACTTCGGAGACGCGCATGTCGGCCTGGGTGCTGGGCCTGCTGCCACCGGCCTGCGCCGTACTGATGGCGATCGCCAGCCCGGACTTCTTCCAGCCGGTGCTGCACGACCCACTCGGTCACAAGATCCTGTTGATTGCCTTGGGCATGGAGCTGGCCGGTGGCTTCCTGCTGTATCGCCTGGCCAAGTCGCTATGAACGACCACCACTCCCCTGGAGAAGACCGATGAGCGCCAGCGCCTGGTTCGCCCTCTCCCTTCTGGTACTGGCCGCCGGCGTCGCCCTGCTCGGTATCGGCGGCTGGATACGCAGCCATCGTGAGCAGCGTACAACGGCCACGCTGAAGACGGCCCTGCAGCCGCGCGAAGAGTCCCGTGACACCGAAGCTGCACGGCGCGATTCGCTGGGCTGGCTGGAACGCTTCGGCCGCGCCCTCAGTGGCGGTCGCCTGGAAACGGCATTGCTGGCCAATGAAGACCGCCTGCTGTTGGATCTGGCCGGGTGGAACACCCGCCGTGGTACCGCCATCTACCTCGGCCTGCGCCTGCTGCTGGCCGTGCTGGTGCTGGTGCTGGCGTTGACGTTCAGCAGCGTCACGGGGTGGGCCAGGATCATGATGATGATTGGTGCGCTCGCCGCGGGCCTGCTGCTGCCCAAGTTCATTCTCTCCTCCTGGGTAAAGCGGCGCCGGCGTGCGGTCGACAACGAGCTGCCGCTGCTGATCGACCTGCTGCGCCTGCTGCAGGGCGTGGGCTTCAGCATGGACCAGAGCCTGCAGACGCTGGGCGACAAGCTGCGCGATGCGCTGCCGGTACTCGGCACCGAGCTGCAGGAGGCCAACGTCGCCTACACCCATGGCCGCACGCGCGCGCAGTCGTTGCGGCGCCTGAGCGAAGTCTATGCCGACGATGACCTGACCAGCCTGATGCAGCTGATCCTGCAGGTGCACGCGCATGGCGGCGCGGTGCAGGAGCCGCTGCGGCAGTTCAGCATCCGGCTGCGCGAACAGCGTCGCAACACACTGAAGGAAAAGGTCGGCAAGCTCTCGGTGAAGATGACCGTGGTGATGATGCTGACCTTGCTGCCAGCGCTGATGCTGGTCCTTGCCGGCCCGGCGCTGGTCGCGCTGGCCACCACCATGTCCAAGATGGGATCGCCCTGATGCCTGCCCTGCGCACCTCCTGCCTGCTGCTTGTGCTCGCCGCCGCTGCCAGCGGCTGCGCGTCGACGACGCCGAAGTACCTGCGTGCACCCAGTCTGGCCGCACCCGAACCGGCGCCGCAGGACAGCCGCAACGCCTACCTGGAACTGATCGGGCGCATGCAGCTGCAGGGCGCCTGGTATGCCTCGCTGGCCCACGTGGACGCTTTCCGCCAGCGCTACGGCGATCCGCCGGCGCTGCGCCTGCTGCAGGCCGATGCGCTGCGCGAAACCGGCCAGGCCGACGCAGCGATCGCCCTGTACCGCGATCTTTCCAGTGGCCCCCAGGCCGCCGCGGCCGCACACGGGCTTGGCCTGATCGCCGCGCGCCGTGATGACGATGCCGGCAGTGAACAGGCGCTGGCCCGTGCCACGCAACTGCAACCGCTGAACACCGACTACCTGGGCGACCTCGGCTACGCGCGCCTGCGGGCCGGCCAGTTCGAACAGGCGCGGGAGCCGCTGGCCAAGGCGCTGGAACTGTCCCCGGGCAACGCCAAGGCCACCGCCAACCTCGCCCTGTGGGCCGTGCTGCGCGGCGATACCGCCACCGCCGAGCGCCTGGCCCAGCAGGCCAACCTCAACGAGGACACACGGCGCAGCATCCAGCAGCAGGCCGCGCAGATCCGCACCCGCCTGCAGCAGCGCCAGGCCACAACCGCAACCTCGGCAACCGCCCCGCCACCGCCGCGTGCCGTCGCCAGCAGTACTGCAGGCAACACACGACTGGCCGTCGAGCCGCGCCGCGAGACCCGCGATGAGCGCGATCCGCAGCGCCTGCCGCCTTCGATGCTGGAACGCTTCAGCACCTCTGATCACCCGAACGGGAACACACCATGACCGCAACGCTCCTGACCCGACGCCTGTTGCCAGTGCTGGCCTGCCTGTTGATTGCAGGCACCGCGCAGGCGCAGCAACAGCCGTTGACCGGGCAGATGCTCGGCGGCAGCAACCCCGCACCGGCCTCGCAACCGTTGCAGTCCGAGGCGCTGACGACTGTGGACCTGTCCGCGCCAGCCCCGCCGGCACCTGCCGCGATGCCGGCGGCGATCGCCGCCACTGATGCCGCCGCACCGGTGGTCCGCCCTGCACGCAGCCAGATCGGCGATACCGCCCGCAGCCTGTTCCGCCTGCAGGCATCGGGCCAGCAGGCCGGCCAGCGCCTGCCGATCCTCGGCGACCAGGCCACGTTGAGCTATGCCCGCTACATCAAGAGTTTCGAACACGAGATCCCGGACTTCTTTGAAACCGATGTCGCCAAGTCCAAGGGAACATCCTCATCCGGACACTGAGGTAGGCCATGAAACGCCCACGCCAGTTCAGTTTCAACCGCCCGCGCGGTGGCATGTCGGTCACCATGATGCTGGTCATGCTGGCATTGCTGGCAATGCTGGGCCTGATCGAGATCGGCTACCTGTTCTGGGCCAAGCGTGACGCGCAGAAGGTCGCCGACCTGGCCGCGCTGGCCGGTGCGCAACGACTGGAGCTGTGCACCTCGGACAACAGCGACAACAGCGCAGCACGGCAGAGTGCAGTCACCCAGAACAAGTTCCCGGGCACCCTGCAGATCCGCTGCGGCAACTGGAGCGCCACACGCGCCACCACGAACCGCTTCATCACCAGCGTCGACGCCGCCAATCCGCGCAATGCGGTGCAGGTGGTCGCGCAGCGCAGCGTGCTGCCGTTCTTCGGCCAGAACACCAGCCTGCCCACCGTCAGCGTGCAGGCGGTAGCCCGACGTTCCGAACCGACTGCGGTATTCGCGGTCGGTTCGCAGCTGCTGCGCACCAATGGCGACTCGGTACTGCTGTCGACCCTGCGTCTGGTCGGCCTGGATGTCACCAACGCCACCGTGCTCTCCTATGACGGTCTGGCCCAGGCCAACATCACCCCGTCGGGCCTGCTCAAGGCGTTGAACATCCCGGTCACCGCCAATCTCAGCGTGGCCGACTTCAATCGCCTGCTGTCGGTCAACAAGATCTCGCTGGCGCAGCTGGTCGATGCCACGGCCACCGTGGTCGGCCGCGATACCACCGTGGGCGTGCAGCTGCGCGCCCTGTCCGACCTGGTCGCCACCCAGCTGGACATCAACAAGCTCAACATCGTGCTGGGCAGCCAGTCCGGCGGCGGTGGCCTGTTCGCGGAGGTTGTCTCACCCGATGGCACCGTCGGCAGCGCGCTGGAAACGAAGGTCAACGTGCTCAACCTGATCAGTACCGCCATCTCCATCGCCAACGATGGCAATGGCGTGGCGGTGAAGGGACTGGATCTGCTGGGCATCAACATCCAGGCCGGCGTGGTGGAGCCGCCCTCGATCGCCATCGGCGGCGTCGGCACGCGCGCGTACAACGCCCAGGTGCGGCTGATGGTAGACGTGGACAGCAATAACCTGTTCGCGGTGGGCCCGCTGCTGAATCTGCTCGGCACGCGCCTGCACCTGCCATTGCATGTCGATGTCGCCAATGCGATGGGCACGCTGACCGGCATCCAATGCGGCGCCAGCCCACAGAAGGCCACCATCCAGGTCGATTCGTCGGTGCTGCGCGCCTGTGTCGGCAATGTCGACCCTGCGCAACGCTTCTCCAAGAGCAATGTCTGCGACGCCACCCTGAAGAACGAGCAGTTGCTGAAGCTGCTCGGACAACCCTTGATCAATGACAAGATCACCCTGCCCGCCCTGACCAGCTCGCAGAACCTGACTCTGGCCGCCGGCGAGACTGCATCGACCCGGATCAACCCGCTGGCAGTAGGCAACGCGGTGTCGGATCTGGTCAATGAACTGCTGCGGGTGCTGTCGGGCATGCTCAGCTCGCCCAAACAGGGCATGAGCGCCAACGACACGGCCAAGGCACTGGCCGACCGCTACCTGCAGGCGACGTTTCCGCCCAACACGCGCTATGACGTCAACAAGCTGATTCCGCTGCTGCGCGATGGCGACCCCAGCCGGCAGCTGGCGCCGCTGAACAGCTGGAACGTACCCGATGGCCTGCCCTACGCCTGCGGCCTGCTGAACCTGGTCACCTGCCACAAGGACGGGCCGGTCTGGGATGCGTTCAAGGTCACCGTCACCGGCCAGGGCCTGGGCGTGCTCGACGGGCTGCTCGGCTCACTGGTCGGCGGCCTGCTGATCAACCGCTGCGACAGCCTGCTCGGCAACCTGATCGACTACAACGGCTGCGTGCGCAACAATCTCGCCTCGTACATCCAGACCGCGCCGGCCGGCTTCCTCGATGGTGCCGGTGGAACCGGCGTCACCAACCCCGATGGCAGTGTCAGCTGCAGCGGGCTGCTGTGTACGCTGCTGAAGCCGATCCTGGCCGCGCTGCGCCCGGTCCTCAACAGTGTCGGCACCCTGCTGACCAACCTGCTGGCCAGCGTGCTGGGGCTGGAACTGGGTCGCACCGACGTCAATGTGCAGTCGATCCAGTGCAGCGCGGCACAGCTGGTCTATTGACCCGTGACGGGCGCCCTTGGCGGCGCCCGCGCCCATGCTAGACTCCCGGCGGGGAACCACCTTCATCTCAACCCACACTCATCCGTGGATGGTCTAGACATGCGAGAAACTTCAGGGGGCGCGGTCTTCGCCCGGCACGCGCGCGGCGCGGCACTGCTGGCCGTGGCCATGATGCTGGTGGCACCGGCGGTGATGGCCGCACGTGGCGACCGCGACGCTGCCGCCGAGCCGGCCACGCGCAGCGCGCCGGTGGTGCGCAACACCGTTGACGAGCTCAAGCAGCTGATGGATGCGCGCCAGCTGACCGAGCTGCGCACCACCTATAACGGCAACTACGGCGCCAGCCTGCTGTTCAACGCCAACACCCTGACCTACTACGTCGCGCTGTTCCAGGAGAAGAACTTCTGGCGGGTGATCAAGACCGACGCGGTGGACAACGCCGAACGTGTCTACCGCACCTTCGCGCAGCAGTCCGAGCAGCTGGCCCAGGTCTACATCGACACCACCCGCCTGGAAGCCGGCAAGCGCTACACCGAGCGCCTGGTGGCCTACAACGAAGAACGCCTGCGCACCCTGCAGCAGGAAATGGAACAGCAGCAGGCGCAGTCGGCGCAGGTCAGCGCCGCCCTGCAGCAGGCCCAGCAGCAGGCGGTCAGCCTGAGCAGCGACGTGCAGAGCACCAACAGCCAGCTGGACGCCCTGCAACGCCGCATCCAGATCCTGCAGGCCGAACAGGGCAACCCGGAGCTGAGCCTGCCCAAGCCGGACAGCGTGCCCTCGCCGGCACCCGCCGCTGCCAGCGACGGTCGCTGAAGGCCAACGCCCAGTAGTCCCGCACGACGGCGCCCTTGGGCGCCGTTGTCGTTTCCAGCATTAGCGGATTCAGCGGCACGCGTCGTACACCGCGTCATCGAGCTGCCGACGCTGTACGAAGTCCAGGCGCTTGGCCTTGGCCAGCACCTTCCCGCGCTGCTGCCGCGCACGCTCACAGGCGCCGGGATCCGCGCTGATGGGTATCAGCGCGGCCCGTGCCCGTCCCACCCGCGCGGCACGAGGTCGAGCCGGAACGACACTGGCCGTCCTGGCTGCCTCTGGCACCGGTCCACGCGACAGCGACGCCTCCGCCGGCACCTCCCAACGCCATTCCGCACGTCCCTGGCAGGGCGTCTGCTGGTACACCGCATGCGGTCCATCCACGCACTTGTAGACATTGCTCTGTGCCTGCGCTGCCGTGGCCAGCAGCAGGCACAACAGCGGGCTGCATCGCAGTCTCGGCATCGCGGGCTCCTCGACCAGGCTGCCGCCATCGTCGGCGCGGTGGCCGCTTCATGCCAGAGCGATATGCGTCACAGCCCGGGCAATCCAGCACAGCCGTGCAAGCCGTCCGATGTGCGCTGCGATGTACTGCCGAAGGCACTGGCACCGCTGCCAGTACCTTCCCTCCCTTCCGCCAAGGAACCTGCAATGAGCAATTACGTCACCGTCGCCGATGGCGCCCGCATTTTCTACAAGGATTGGGGCAACGGCCAGCCGATCGTGTTCGCGCACGGCTGGCCACTGTCCTCTGATGCCTGGGACCCGCAGATGCTGTTCATGGGCCAGAACGGCTACCGCGTGATCGCCCACGACCGCCGCAGCCACGGCCGTTCCAGCCAGACCTGGGACGGCAACAACATGGACACCTACGCCGATGACCTGGCCGCCGTGCTCGAGGCGCTGGACCTGAAGGAAGCGATCCTGGTCGGCCACTCCACCGGTGGCGGCGAAGTGGCCCATTACATCGGCCGCCACGGCAGCAAGCGCGTGGCCAAGGTGGTGCTGGTCGGCGCCGTGCCGCCGCTGATGCTGAAGACCGATGCCAACCCGGCCGGTACCCCGCTGGAGGCCTTCGACGGCATCCGCAGGGGCACCGGCGGTGACCGCTCGCAGTTCTTCAAGGATCTGACCACGCCGTTCTTCGGCGCCAACCGCGACGGCAACAGCGTTACCCAGGGCATGCGTGATTCGTTCTGGCTGCAGGGCATGCTCGGCGGCGTCAAGGGCCAGTACGACTGCGTGCACGAATTCTCGGAGGTGGACTACACCGAGGATCTGAAGAAGATCGATGTGCCCGCGCTGGTGGTGCATGGCGATGACGACCAGATCGTGCCATTCGATGCTTCGGCCAAGCTGTCCTCGCAGATCATCAAGGACGCCGAACTGAAGGTGTACGCCGGAGCGCCGCACGGCCTGACCGTCACCCACGCCGACCGGTTCAACGCCGACCTGCTGGCGTTCGCACGCAGTTGATGTGCCGCGGCGGCGCCGTAATGGTGCCGCCGCCCCTTCGGTAGTGCCGGCCGCTGGCCGGCAATCCGATCATCCATCGCGATCCAGCGCAGCCGGCCAGCGGCCGGCTCTACCACGAGAACGTCAGATATCGCTGTGGTGGTGCGGGACACCGGTTTTCGGCAGCGGGTCATGCCCACCCACGAAGTGGCGCACCACTGGCGCACGTTCGCCGCGATGCAGCCCGCGCAGCACTTCCTGGATCGCCTTGTCATCGGCAGTGATGCGTTCGTGCTGGCGCAGATGCTCCAGCCACGACGGGGTCACGAAATACTCCAGGTGGATGCCCGGGCTGGCCACGTCCTCCACCACACCCCAGACCACGGCGCCATCGCGGCGACGGATCGTGCCCAGTGCGCGCATCTGCGCCTGGAACGCGGCGCGATCAGCATCGTCAATGCGGTACTCGATGGTCACCAGCACCGGGCCGCGATCGTTGGATACCGGCACCGACAGTTCCGGTGCCGGCCAGTGTCCCGCCGGGCGCAGGTTCAGGTCTTCAGTACCGGCAATGCGGACGCGCCACACCAGCAATCCGCCGATCACCGCACCCGCGGCAGCCACCAGCAAGGCCAGCTCCGGCGAGGTGCGCTGCGCCAGTGCACCCCAGCTCAGGCCACCCGCCGCCATGCCAGCGGAAAACACCATGATGTACAGCGCCAGTGCACGCGCCCGTACCCACGCTGGCACTGCGGTCTGCGCGGCAATCTGCAGCGACGACAGCACGGTGATCCAGGCAAACCCATTGATCAGCATCACCAATGGCAGCACGTACCAGCTGCGGGTCAGCGCCAGCCCGACCAGGCTGAGCGCCAGCGACAGGGTGGCCAGCAGCACCAGCAGGTCACGGTCCATCTGCGCACGCAGCTTCGGCAGCAGCAACGCACCACCCACGGCACCGATCCCGATGCAGCCGAGCAGCATGCCGTACTGCCCCGCCCCACCCTGCATCTGGCCGCGCACCACCACCGGCAGCAGTGCATTCATTGCCGCAGCAAAGAAGAAGAAGCCGACCGACTTGATCAACACCGCCTGCAACCGTCCGGCACGGCTGGCATAGCGCAGGCCCGCCTTCAGGCCGGCACCGAAGCCTTCCGGCGGCAGGCTGGACTGCTTCGGGTCGCGCTTCCAGCCCCACACCACGAACAGCATCGCGGCAAAGGTGATGGCGTTGAAGCCGAACGCCCAGACCGCACCGAGCTGGGCGACGATCACGCCGCCGATGGCCGGGCCGATCGAGCGCGCGATGTTGATGCCGATCGAGTTCAGCGCCACCGCCGAGGCCAGCATCGGTTGCGGCACCAGTTCGGACACGATCGCTGCCTGCGCCGGCATCGCCATCGCCGCACCGCAGCCCATGCAGAAGGTCAGCAGCACCAGCAACTGCGGGGTCAGCATGTCCATCGCAGTCAGCGCCGCCATCACCGCCGCGACCAGCAGCATCCAGCCCTGGGTGGCCAGCAGGTACCTGCGGCGGTCGACGATGTCGGCCAAGGTTCCGGCGGCCAGTGCCAGCAGCACGATCGGCACCGTGGTGGCCGATTGCACCAGGGCCACCATCAACGGCGAACCGGTACGCTCGGCCATCACCCAGGCGGCGGCCACGTCATTGACCCAGGTGCCGATGTTGCTGGCCAGGATCGCCAGCCAGATCGAGCGGAACATCCGGATTTTCAGCGGGGACCAGGCGCCTGCGGCCTGTGCGGAAGGTTGCGACGCGGTTGCGTTCACCATTGCCATGCTCCAACGATCGAGGCGAACAACGTGTCCTGGCCTCCGGCCTGCTTCAGCGCAGGACCGGCGTCGACCCAGGCCAGCTGCAGCTGCCATTGCCAGTGTTCGCTGGCCTGCCAGCGGGTTTCGGATTTGTACTGATTACCGATGCGGCGCGCGCCACCGGCGCTGCCCGGCAAGGCCACCAGCGGTGCCGGCGTGGTGTAGACCGCATCGGCGCGCCGATGCTTCCACGCCATCTGTACGCCCAGCTCCGTCGTCACCGCGTCGTGCAGGCGCAGGGTCAGGGTCGGCTGGACGTCCATCAGGTTGGCCGGGGCCAGCAGGCTGGCCTCGCTGAAATAGGCCGACTTCGGGAACAAGGCGTTGAAGGTTCCCAGCCGGCCGTCATGCAGGTTGCCATCGCCACTGGCGATGTCGGCCTTCAGCCCCAGCCGCGGCTGCAGCGGCAGGTTGGTCCAGCGCCACCCCGTATCGGTCGCCAGCGTCCAGGCGCGGATATTGAGGGTGCCGGCGGTCGTCCGCAGTTCACCGCCCTGCGCCACCAGCTCACTGTTCCAGTCCAGTGCACCGGTCTGGCCGAACCAGCGCGTGCCCAGGGTCTGCCGACGTTCGGCACCCACACCCGCGGCGAAGCGCGCGCCGTCGCGGCGGTAGTCCAGCAGGTACATATCCCACTGACCCGCCCGCTGCCCGCGCGCCGTGGTGGCATAGGCACCCCACAGGTGGGCGCCGTGTTCGCCGCGATCATCGAAGGCACCTGGTCGGTTCTCCACCGGCCGCAGCGCCATCAGATCCAACGTGCCGAAGCGGCCTTTCCAGCCTGCACGTGCACCGTCGAACGCCAGGCGGATGTTCGGCCCATCGCGCACCGACAGCAGCCGTGAACTGCCATAGCCGGCTTCCTGCCGGCCCAGCTGCAGATGGAACGCGCCCTGCTGCCAGCGCCAATACGCCTGCTGCACATCCAGCGCGCTGCGGTCGGTACGACCCGGGCCGCCGGCCTTGCCACTTTCACCATGCACACCCAGCTGCAGCTTCGCCTGCCAGGTCTCTTCCACATAGGTGGCCGAGGCCAGCGCGCGCAGCAGGCCATAGCCATCCTCGCCACCGCCAATGCCGAACCGGCTCGGGTCGTAGTACAGCCCACGCACGCGCAGCGACGCCTCCCATTGCAGTTGGCCGTCGCCCGCGTCGCTGCAGCGGCCGCCGTCGCAGGCCTGCACCAGCGAGGGTGCGGCCAGCAGCGCCAGGCTCAGAACGCGAAGCACGAGCATCCCATCGCGCCCCAGAACGCGGTCAGGTCGTCGGTGGGTGCAGCATGCCGGGCCGCATGGCCGTGCGCGCCGTGGGTGCTGCAGGCCACACCGTGATGGTGATGGTGCGCGGCGGCCAATCCGGTGGCGGTACCGCCGACGTGGTAGCCACCGAACCTGTTGACCGGCGACCAGGTGGGCATCGCCGGCGGCAGCTGCGGCGCAAGCCCGGCATAGTCGGCGTCGGCATGCACGATGCGGCCACCGACCACGGTCAACACGCTGGTGATGTCGGCGATCTGCGCATCATCCACGCGGAAGAAATCGGCCGAGAGCAGGATGAAGTCGGCCAGCTGGCCGGCCTTCAGCGTGCCCTTGACCGCCTCGTCGCCGGAGAACCAGGCGCTGCCCTGGGTCCACAGGCGCAGCGCCTGCTCGCGTTCGAGCAGGTTCTCATCGCCATACAGGGCCAGCCCGCCCACGGTGCGTCCGGTCACCAGCCAGGACAACGCCACCCAGGGGTTGTAGCTGGCCACGCGGGTGGCGTCGGTACCGGCACCGACCGGCACGCCTTCGGCCAGCATGCGCTTGACCGGCGGCGTATGCCGCGCCGCCTGCACGCCGTAGCGCTCGACGAAGGCCTCGCCCTGGTAGGCCATGCGATGCTGCACGGCGATGCCGCCGCCCAGCGCGCGGATGCGTTCGATGTTGCGCGGGGTGATGGTCTCGGCGTGGTCGATGAACCAGTGCAGGCCATCGAACGGCACCTCGCGGTTGACCTGTTCGTACACATCGAGGATGCGGGTGATGCTCTCGTCGTACGTCGCATGGATGCGGAACGGCCAACGCTTCTCGACCAGCAGCTTCACCACATCGTGCAGTTCCGGCTCCAGCTCCGGCGGCAGTTCCGGGCGCGGCTCGTTGAACAACTCGAAGTCGGCCGCGGAGAACACCAGCATCTCGCCGGCACCGTTGTGGCGCAGCAGGTCATCACCCTGCCGCGGCTGCAGCATCTCGCTCCATCCGCGGAAGTCATCCACTTCCTTGCCCTTGTTCTGGGTGAACAGGTTGTAGGCGATGCGCACGGTCAGCTGGTCATCGCGGTGCAGCTGCTCGATGACCTGGTAGTCCTCGGGGTAGTTCTGGAAACCACCGCCGGCGTCGATCACCGAGGTGATGCCGAGCCGGTTCAGTTCGCGCATGAAGTGGCGCGTCGAATTGGCCTGGTACTCGATCGGCAGCTTCGGACCCTTGGCCAGGGTCGCGTACAGGATCAGCGCGTTGGGCTTGGCCAGCAGCAGCCCGGTCGGGTTGCCGAACGAATCACGCACGATCTGCCCGCCCGGCGGATCCGGCGTGTCCTTGGTATAGCCGCAGGCGCGCAACGCGGCGCGGTTGAGCAGCGCCCGGTCGTACAGGTGCAGCAGGAATACCGGCGTATCCGGCGCGATGTCGTTGAGCTCCTGCAGCGTGGGCAGGCGCTTCTCGTTGAACTGGGTGGCGGTGAAGCCACCGACCACGCGCACCCACTGCGGTGCAGGCGTGCGGTCGACCTGCGCCTTCAGCATGTCCAAGGCATCGCCCAACGAACGCAGGCCGTCCCAACGCAGTTCCAGGTTGTAGTTCAGGCCACCACGTATCAGGTGGGTATGGCTGTCGTTGAGGCCAGGCAGCAGGCGCCGGCCCTGGGCGTCGATCAGGGTCGCTTCATTGCCCCAGCCACGCATGATCTCCTCGTCGCTGCCGACGGCAACGATGCGCCCTTCCTGCACGGCCAGCGCCTGTGCATGCGGCTGCTGTGGGTCAAGGGTGGTGATGCGGGCATTGCGGATGACCAGCGTGCTCATGCGACGCTCCTTGGAAGTGGAATCGAGTGCGGCACCGGCACGGCCGGCCAGGCCCAGCGCCACCGCGGCGCTGCCGGCCAGCACCACGTTGCGGCGGCCGTGATCGAGTGGATCGTGACTCATGCGAGGTCTCCCGGAAGGCGTTGGCCGTCCAGTGCCCAGGCGCCGGGCCCGGTCAGCGCGAGGGCCAGCAGTACCGTGGTCCACATCAACGGGTACTCGCTGCCGCCGCGCATCCAGAACCAGCCCTTGGGCAGGGCCAACAGTACGGTGAAGCCGATGAAGGCCGCCGCTGCAAGCGCGGCGACGCGGGTCTGCCAGCCCAGCAGCACGGCCAGCCCTGACAGCACCTGCAGCAGGGCCAGCAGCAGCGGCAGCGGTGCCACCGCTGGCAGGCCGAAGCCGCGCAGTTCGGTGGCGAAGCCGGCCAGCCCGGGGCCACCGAACCAGCCGAACAGCTTGCCCAGCGCGTGTGGCAGCAGGAATCCCCCGGCTGCCACGCGCAGCATCAGCAGGGCCAGGTCGAGGCCATGGCCAGCCAGCATGCTCAGTGCCCGCCTTCCTGCGCGCCGAACATGCGCTTGGCGTACTGGATGCCGATGCCATAGCCACCGGCGTGGTCGCGGGCGATGCCGGTGGTCAGGTCGTAGGTCTCACCACGCGCCCAGTCACGCTGCAGCTCCAACAGGTACTGCACGCTGGTCATCGGCACCGCACCGGCCTGCACCATGCGGGTGATCGCACGCTCGTGTGCTTCTTCGCTGACATCGCCGCAAGCATCGGTGATCACGTAGACCTCGAAACCCTGCGCCAGCGCCGACAGCGCCGGGCCGACGATGCAGACGCTGGTCCACAGGCCGGCAACGACCAGGCGACGCTTGCCGATGCGGTTGATCTCATCGATCACCGGCTGGTCTTCCCAGGTGTTCATCGAGGTGCGGTCGAACACCGGCTGGCCCGGGAAAATTTCCGGCAGTTCCGGGAACATCGGGCCGGAGAACGACGCTTCGGCAACGGTGGTCAGCAGCACCGGCACGTTGAAGCCCTTGGCGCCCTTGCTGATCAGCGACACGTTGTTGCGCAGCGCGGAGATGTCGATGGTGTGGGTGGCGAACGCCATCTGCGACTGGAAGTCGATCAGCACCAGGGCATGGTCGGTGGGCGACAACAGGGCCGGGGCGGGCGTGGCGGTGGCAAGGCTCATGGTTGGACTCCGTTGGAAACACGATCAGGGGGCAACAACAGGGCTGCATCGCCGGCCAGGTACTGGCCGGGGCTGCAGCCGGTCTCGGCGCGGAAGCTGCGGACGAAATGGCTCTGGTCGAAGAAGCCCAGCTGCTGCGCCAGGCAGGACATCGGCAGCTGCGCGACCGGCAACAACTGGCGCGCACGTTCGATGCGGCGACGGCGCACGTAGCGCAGCGGGCTTGCACCGGTGCCGCTGAGGAACAGGCGCACCAGATGGAAACGGCTGACACAGGCGGCCTGCGCCAGTTCGGTCACCCGCAACGGTTGTGACAGATGCTCGTCGACGTAGCGCAGGGCGCGCTGCAATGCCGCCGCCTGGTGCGGGGCCAGCGATGCAGCAGGCGAAGCCGACGGGGAAACAGTGGCCATGTGGGGCGCCGCGAAGGGGTGGCCCATGGTGCGTGTACGCCGGGCGATGCCCTACCCCCGTCGGTCGAGGCCAGCACCTACCCGAATGGGGGAGGCCGATGGCCGAGCCGGCGACGACCGAACAGCCGCGCATCCAGTGAATAGGCACCCGGGCCCAGCGCCAGCAAGGCCAGCGGCAACACCACCAGTGGCCACGGCAGTGCCTGTGCATACAGGCCCAGTGTTGCCGGCAGTACCGCCAGCGGCGTCAGTACGCCCAGCGCGAGCATCGCCACCGCCAGCAGGCACAGCGCCGACAGCCAGCCCGCGGCGTGCGTGCCCGGCGTGCACAACGCAGCGGCCACGCACAGCCGCAGCCACAGCAGGCCGATGCCCGGCCCGCGGTCGGGGAACATCACGAACAGGCGCTGCATGGCCGGGCTCCACAGGACATGCCGGCGTGATAGCCGACCTCGGCACCAGGCGCCTACCCCGTTCGGGTCACCCGGGGCTGCCCCGCACCTGCCAGAATGCGCGCCATGCGTGGCCGCCCCTTCCCGTTCCTGCGTCGCCTGCCGGCGCTGCTGACGTGCCTGCTGCTGTGGACCGCCCTGCCCGCCCTTGCCGTGCAGCGACCGGCCGTGAGCAGCGGGTTGCCTGGCTACGAGCACACCGCGTGGCGGGTCGGCCAGGGTGCACCCGGTGACATCTGGGACATCAGCCAGGACCGTGACGGCCTGTTGTGGCTGGCCACCGGTTCGGGCCTGTACCGTTTCGATGGACGCCGCTTCGAACGGCAGGCGCCACCGGCTGGCACCCGCTACCCGTCCACCAACATGGTCACGTTGGAACACAGCGCCGATGGCGCACTGTGGATCGGCTATTTCCAGGCAGGCATCAGCCAGTTCGCGCGCGGCCAGCTGTACAACTACGGCCGCGGCCAGGGCGTGCCGGTTGGCGTGGTCCCGCACTTCAGCCAGGACCGCGACGGCCGGATGTGGGCGGCCATCAATGGAGGGCTGCGCGAGTTCGATGGCCAGCGCTGGCAGCCGCTGCCCGCGGGCGCCGGGGTGCCGGAACACCGCGTGCAATGGGTGCTGCACGACAGCCGCGGCACCTTCTGGGTACTGGCCGACCTCAGGATCTGGATGCGCCCTGCAGGCCAGCCGCGTTTCGAGGACACCGGCATCGCCGTATCCCAGATGGCGACGCTGACCGAGAGCCCGCAGGGCGAAGTCTGGCTGGCCGACCGTGTGCGCGGCACCTCGCCGCTGGCCAACGCGCAGGGCCTGCTGCCGGACAGCGAACGCGAAGCGCGACGCCTGCCGGACCTGGTCGCCGCACGCCTGCAGTTCACTGCCGACGGCGCGTTATGGGCCACGATGAGCCCGCATGGCGGTGTCGCGCGGATCACGTTCGACGGCAGCCGCGCCGTGCGCATGGAGCGTTTCGATTCGCCGCACGGGCTGACCGCCACCTCGGCCGTGCCGATCATCGCCGACCGCGAAGGCAATCTCTGGGTTGGCACCAATCTCGGCCTCAACCGCTTCCGCGCGCGTAGCGTGCACACGCTGGCGGTCGGCCCCAGTGATCCCTATCGCTCGCTGGTGCGGGCCAGCGATGGGCGTGTGTACGGCTACGGCGAGGACCTCAAGCCGTACGACCTGCGCCGGCCACTGCTGGAAGGCAGCGCCGCACAACTGCAGGCGGCCGCGCGCCGGGCGCCCACGCCGATCTGGCAGTTCGACTGGGTCAACCTGGCACGCACGGTGGCTGGCCACTCCACGCTGATTCCGCTGCCCGAGCCCTTCACCGGGCAACCGCTGCATGCCCTGCTGTTCGCCGATGACGACCAGGCCTGGGTCTGCACCGGTGAACGTGGCGTGCTGCATTATCTGCACGGCCAGTGGCAGCGCGAAACGCGCCTGCCCGAACAGGCCTGCTCATCACTGGCGCTGGATGCCAATGGCCAGCTGCTGCTCGGCTATGCCGACGGCCGGCTGCGCAGCATGGGAGCGACCCGCATCGAAACCTTCGATGCCAACCACGGGCTGTCGGTCGGCCCGGTCACCGCACTGCTACACCACGAGGATCTTTTGCTGGTGGCCGGTGAGGCCGGGCTGGCCGCCCGCATCGGCAAGGGCCGCTTCATGCCGGTCAACACCGACATGGCCGGCGTGCTGGAGGGCATCACCGGCATGGTTGCCGATGCGCACGGTCACCTGTGGCTCAATGGCAGCCGTGGCCTGGTCCGGCTGGGGAGCGATCAGCTGCGACGGGCGCTGCGTACCGGGCAGCCGGTGACGCCACGCCTGTTCGATGCGGTGGATGGCATGCCGGGCATCGCCCTGCAGAGCGGACCGATCGCCACCGCCGCGCTGGCCGATGACGGACTGCTGTGGCTGGCCACCAACCAGGGCCTGGCCTGGCTGGATACCACGCGCTCGCACATCAACACCATGGCGCCCAGCGTGCGCATCGGCGAAGTGCTGTACGGCAGCGCACACGAGCCCCTGCGTGACGGCCTGCGCCTGCCGGCCGGCACCAGCCAGCTGCAGATCGACTACGTGGCGCTGTCGCTGGCACGTCCGGAGCGCAACCGCTACCGCTATCGCCTGTCCGGCGTTGACGATGGCTGGCAGGATGCCGGCAGCAGCACGCGGGCGTACTACACCAACCTCGCCCCGGGCAATTATCGGTTCGACGTGGAGGCCGCCAACGAAGACGGTATCTGGAGCACTACGCCTGCCAGCCGCAGCTTCCGCATCGCGCCCACCTTCATGCAGACCGTGTGGTTCAAGCTGCTGTGCGCAGCCGCGATCCTCGCGCTGCTGGTGATGGCGGTGCGAATCCGCAGCGGGCAACTGGCGGCCTTGTTCCGCGCACGCCTGCAGGAGCGCAACGGCGAACGCGAACGCATTGCCCGCGACCTGCACGACACCCTGCTGCAGGGCAGCCAGGGCCTGATCCTGCGCCTGCACGCGATCAGCCAGTCGCCGCAGACCCCGGACACGGTGCGCGGCCAGCTGGAATCGGCGATGCAACTGGCCGAGCGCAACCTGGCCGAGGGCCGTGAGCGGGTCAACGCACTGCGTGATGGTCCCTTCGCCGGCCGTGACCTCGCTTCAGCGCTGGCCGATGTGCATGCCGAGTACGCCGGGCATGGCACCAATCCACTGCGCCTGACCGTGGAAGGCGCAACCCCACCACTGCAGGCCGATGCCGCCGAAGAAGTGTTCCTGATCGGACGCGAAGCCATCCGCAATGCGTTGCGCCATGCCAACGCCAGCGCCATCGAAGTGGAGCTGTCCTACGGCACGCGGTGCTTCCTGCTGCACGTGCGCGATGATGGCGTCGGCATCACCGATGAAGACGCCGGCCACGGCCATTGGGGGCTGCAGGGCATGCGTGAACGTGCACAACGTCTTGGCGCCGAACTGCAGCTGTGGACCCGGCCCGGCCTGGGCACCGAAGTGGCGCTGGCGGTCCCGGCACGGCGCCTGTATCACCGCCGTCCATCGCGCTGGCGCTGGCCCTGGAGTAAAGCAAACCATGACTGAGTCCCCTGCCCCGATCGGCGTGCTGGTGGTCGACGACCATCCACTGCTGCGCGACGGCCTGGCCGCCCTGCTGGGCGCACAACCCGATCTGCGCCTGCTCGGCGAGGCCGCCGATGGCGAGGAAGCCATCGCCTGCTACCAGCGGCTGCAGCCCGACGTGGTGCTGATGGACCTGCAGATGCCACGGCTGGATGGCGTCGAAGCGATCGCGCGGATCCGCGCGATGGACCCGCGCGCGCGCATCATCGTGCTGACCACCTACCGTGGTGACGTACGCGCGGTCCGCGCGCTGCAGGCCGGTGCCAGCGCCTACCTGCTGAAGGACATGCTGCGTCACGAACTGATCGACACCATCCGCATCGTCGCCGGTGGCCGGCGCGCACCGATTCCGCCGGCAGTGGCGGCGAGCATTGCGGCGCATGTCGTCGAGGATCGGCTGTCACCGCGTGAAACCGAGGTGCTGCGGCACGTCGCCAGCGGGCTGTCGAACAAGCGCATCGGCGAGCGCATGCAGATTTCCGAGCAGACGGTGAAAGCGCACATGAAGAGCCTGATGGACAAGCTCGGCGTGGGTGATCGCACGCACGCGGTCACCCAGGCGCTGCGGCGCGGGATCATCAGCCTGGACGACAGCGGTCACGATTAGGGGGTTGTTCGGCAGGGCCTGCGGCCCTGCACCTGCGGTAGTGCCGGCCGCTGGCCGGCAACCTCAACGGCAACAGCATGGAATCCGTGGGATGGCGGTAGAGCCACGCCATGCGTGGATGAATCGCAATCGGGGTCGACCATCCCGACGTTCGGTCCAAGGACAAGGCGGCGCACTTCCAGCTACAGCGCCTCGGCCAGGAACGCGAGCACCGCGGGCCCTACCTCACGGTCCGCAAGCGCGTGACCTTCAGCGGTACCCCCCACGTCAATGAACGGGCCCACATCATGGCGATGGGTGGTCGGCTGCAGGATCGGCGTGAGCAGATGTCCGGCGTCTGCGTAATACAGGAAGCGATCGCGCGTTCCCCGCCCGGCCGCCGCCAGCTGGCGTTGCGCCACCGCCATCATCACACCTGAATCGCCGAGGCGATCATCCCCTCCACCAATCCACAGCGTGCGTGCAGCGATGTTCCCGATGGGCAGCATCGCCGCACGCAATGCCGGTTCCCACTGCGGCCCCGGCCTACCCCAGTCAATCTCCTCGCGATACGGCAGCCACGGCAGCGGCCGGCCCTGCCAGCTCAATGGTGATCGCTCCACCGCGCGGAAATCCGCAGGAGCCACGTCGCGTGCAATACCGCGGAACGGGGCTGGACTGCCGACCCAGGACACCGCGGCGCGCAGCCCGGGCAGATGCACCGCCGTCGCCATGGTCACGATGCCGCCCCAGGAGCCTCCCATCAGCCCCACCCGCTGCGGGTCCACGCAGGGATGCCGTTGCAGCCAATGCACTGCATCGCGCACGGTTTCGAGCGGAACCTCGATCAGGTCCTTGGGCACCCCCGGCCCGCGGTACCACGCCACCGACAGCGCGACGTAGCCGTTGCTCGCCAACCAGGCGGCATAGAGGTCACCACCGTCGAATCCACCTTCCGCACCGCCCAAGGCCACCACTGCGGGCGCCCCTGCATCGGTTTTCAGGTCCGCCGGCAGGTACAGGTGCGCGGGGCGACCCTCGATCTGGACCCGTTGCACCCGCACCCCAGGCAGCATCAGGTGGCGCTGCAGGGAACGCCGTGCAACCACCGATCCTGCACGCTCCACCTCCAGTTCGAAGGTCTGTGGCTGGAACCCCACGCCATCGCCGGAGCGCTGCCACTGCACGGGAAGTGCACGGGCCCTTCCTTCCTGCGGCTGCATCGACCAGATCAGCCCGCTGGCGTCGATACCCCGGTAGCTGCCCTGCTCGGAGCCGCTGCGTGAGGTGTCGACAATCCCTTGGAGGTCCGCGCGAAGTACGGCCTGTGACTGCCAGCGCTGGCCGGCACTGTCCTGCATCGACAACCGCAGCTGGATCGCTTCGGCCGCCGCCAGCCCCTCGACGGTAATGATGGGCACGCGATCGGCGCGCCCCTGATGATCCTCGACGTTGACCCTTACATCAGCCAACGCAGGCAGCGTCAGCACGCCCAGCAACACCCCCACGCTCCAACGCATCCGCATATCCCGCCTCGCTCTGCAAAACCGCAGGGTGCACTGCCCGCAGCGCGTGGATTGCATACTTCGGCGACGATGGCGCCAACCGTTCCATCTCTGGCACCAGCCGTGCGTCAGGTACGTGTCGCCAGTGCTGCTTCCAGCGCCGGCCGGTAGCTGCGGCTGACAGGTAGCTGCACATCGTCGGCCAACACAAGCAGCGCATCGCCATTGTGACGCTCGATCAGTGATCGCACCCGCAGCGGATTCACCAGTATCGAACGATGCACGCGCAGCAGCCCTCCCCCCGCCAGTCGCCCGGCCAGCTGTGCCAGAGGTTCGCGAAGCAGATGCAGTTGCTGTCCTACGTGCACGCAGGCGTAGTGTCCGGCCATGTCGACATAGTCGATCTGCGCCAGCGGCACATACTGGACGCCACCGGTACCAGGTACTGCCAGCGCCTGCGCACCGTGGTCCGTAGCCGGTGCCAGCCCCGCCAACCGGCGCACGCGCTCGATCGCTTCCTGCAGGCGCGGCGCCGCCACCGGTTTAAGCAGATAGTCGGCTACGCCCAGTTCAAAGGCGCGCAGCGCGTGCTGTGGTAGCGCGGTGACGAAGATGGTGTGTGCCGCCAGCGCCGGCTGCTGCTGCGGCAACTCCCAGCCGCGACCGTCGGGCAGCACCAGATCCAGCAGCAACAGATCGAATCGGCGCCCCCGCAGCTGCTCGCGTGCCTGCGAAAGAGTGGCGGCTTCGGCATCGATCCGGACCTGCGGAATGTCAACCAGCAACTGGCGCAGGCGGCCACGCGCCAGTGCAACGTCGTCCACCAGCAGGACACTCAATGGACGCGTCATGCGACGACCTCCGGCAGGACCAGCCGTGCACGGTAGCCACCGTGCTCGCTGCCGGCCTGCAGCCTGCCTCCCGACAACGCCAGCCGCCGCTGCACCGCAGCGTGGCCAGTACCCAGGCCATCGCTCGTAGAGGGGCGCATGCAGGGATTGAACAGCGTCACCTCAAGCAGGCCTCCTTCCACCTGCGCATGCAGCTCGATCCGCAAGGGCGCATCACCGGGCTGCCAGCCGCTGTGCAGGACCGCGTTCTCGATCAACGGCTGCAGCAGCAGGCCCGGCACCTGCCACGCCAGGGCCTGGGCGCTGGCCTGCAGGTGCAGCTGCAGCGCCTCGTCGCGCAGCAGCGACTGCAGGGCCACATAGTCCTGGGCGGCTCCGAGCTCATCGGCCAGGGCGCGATGCGGCGGGCATTGCAGGGTATCGCGAAGCAGCGAGGACAGCTGTGCCAACGCCATGTCCGCCATGCCGGGGTGCTGCAGGGCCAGGCCACCAATGGCGTTGAGTGCATTGAACAGGAAGTGGTGCTGCAGATGTTGGCGCAGGGCGGCTTCACGGGCCTGCCGCAGCACCTCCGACTGCGCCTTCAAGCGCTGCAACCCGGCCAGGCCATGACCCACGCCCGCCACCGCGATGAAGGTCGGCAATGCGAACAACGCCGTGATACCGATCGCACGCATCACCTGCGCCGGTGCAGGCCAGGGTCGCGCCTGCCACTGTTGCAGCAGCAGGTGGCCCAAGGTCCATCCCAGTGCGGTCAGCAATGGGGTCAGCAGCAGGCCCAGACCCAGCCAGCCAATCAGATGCCGGCGTCCAGGCAGTGGCCAGCGCCGGCACGCTGCCCACAACGCCGGCGTCGCCAGCATCCAGGGCAGCTCGGCGCCCAGGATGAACAACGCCGCCGGCAGCAGACCACCGGGTGTCTGGCTCAGGTGTACTGCAGGCACCGCGGTGGCGATCAACAGCCCCCACAGGGCCAGCATCACCCAACACGGGCGTGGCAACGAAAGTGGCGGCTCTGCGGCAGGCAGCAGGAAGTCAGGGGAAACAGGCATGCAGGGATTCAAACCGGAAACGGGCACCATGCTAGGTGCCCGCACCGGATCGTTCCCGTGCCGGAAGCAAGGGGCTCATCCACGCATGGCGTGGATTCCCTCCAACCCCGCAATCAGTTGGCTTTCGCAGCCTCTGCATTCCACGCCGCGACCTTGGCCTTGGTATCTGCAAGCATCTTGTCCAGCGCGGCGCGGTCATACACGTTGCCGCGCAGGATCACGCTGTCGATTTTTTCGGTGGCAGCAATGTCCTGCAGCGGGTTGGCGGTCAGCAGCACCAGATCGGCGGCCTTGCCCTGCGCGACTCCACCATAACGGTCCATCTGGCCGAACCAGGACGGGCCGGAACGGGTTGCGGCCGACAGCGCCTGCGGTGCGCTCAGGCCCTCCTTCACGAACAGCTGCAGCTCCTGGTGCAGGGCGATGCCCGGGAAGTTGAACGAGTTGAGGAAACCCGCATCGGTGCCCGCAATGATCGTCACACCGGCTTCCTGCAGCATCGGCAGCACCGCCGCGACCTGGTGATACTGCGCGTGGCGCGCTTCGATCTGTGCCGGCGTGGCCTTGGCGGCACGGTCGACGCGCCACTGGTAGGTCGCGCGCAGGCCCGGACCGATATAGGCCAGGTACGGATCGTTGGCGTGGTCATCCTGGTCGAGGTAGTCGAGGATGCGGCCGCCGTTGAGGGTCGGGGTCACGAATACGCCGCGCTTTGCGAAATCGCGGTACGCGTGCATCGCCGTGTCGCGGTCGAAGCTGGCGTCGAGGCGCCGGTTGGCTTCGGCGCGGTCGATGCGACCGGCACCGAAGTCGGCAGCGATCTGCGCTTCGTCCTTGCTGCCGGCCTTGAATGCGTAATCCAGATGCTCGATCGAGGCCAGGCCGGCATCGACCGCCTGCTCCACGGTCAGTGCCATCGGAATATGCCCCGAGGCCTTGAAGCCGGCCTTGCGCGCAGCACTGGCCGAGTACAGGAACAGTTCCGGCTTCAGCGTGCTGTCGGTGATCTTCACGAAATCAACCTTGTCGTGCTGCAGGCGGGTGATCGCCTTGTCGGCGTCAGCCTCGCTCCCCACCTCGATCGTGCCCTTCCAGACCGGCTTGATGCCTTCGATCTTCGCGCCCGAACTGAGCAGGCGCGGACCAAACAGCGTGCCCTTTGCGATCTCGCCGCGCCACTGCAGCACCTGCTCGGGCAGGTCACCGGAACAGTCGCGCACGGTGGTGATGCCGTGCGCGATATATAGCGGCAGCAGCGCCTTGTTCTCTTCGATCAGCGCCGGGCCACCGCCGAAATGCACGTGCATGTCCCACAGGCCCGGGATCAGGTACTTGCCCTTGGCATCGATCTGGCGGGCAGCGCTCCACTGGCTGTGCATCGTGGCGTCCGGGCCGACGGCGACGATGTCCTCGCCACGGATCACCACGCTCTGCCCAGCCAGGGTGCTGGCGTGCTCGACATCGACCACGGTGGCATTGCGGATCAACAGGTCAGCGCGCTCGGCGGCCGAGGCCGACAGCGGGGCCACCGCAAGGAGGATGGCAAGGGACAACGGACGGGAACGGAACATGGACAGCATCCTGGTGGGCACGCGCAGCGTGCAGGGTGGAAGGGGACGGTCTTCAGCGTGCCGCGCCGTGCTGGCGCAGCAGGGTTTCAATTCCGGTATAGCCGCGCTGGCGCGCGTGCGCCAGCGGCGTCACGCCGTCGCCGTCGGCCAGTTCGGGGTCGGCGCCGGCCTCCAGCAGCAGCTGCACGATCTGCACGTGGCGCGCGCCGCCATCCCCGAGCAGGATCGCTTCCAGCAGCGCGGTCCAGTGCAGGCGGTTGACATGGTCCACAGCGACGCCGGCACGCAGCAGCGTGCGCACGGTGGCGACGTGGCCGCGCTCGGCGGCGGGAATCAAGGCGGTGCCGCCGTAGCGGTTGGTGCTGCGCAGGTCAGCGCCATGCGCCAGGGTCATCGCCAGGATCTCGTCCAGTCCACGCGCGCCGGCGTACAGGTAGGCGCTGTCCTGCAACGCATCCTTGGCGTTGACGTCGGCGCCGGCTTCGATCAGTTCACGCGCGGCATCCACGTTGTTGCCGTGCGTGGCCAGCAGCAGCGCGGTGCGGCCCTGGCCATCGCGCGCCTCCAGATCGGCGCCGTCTTCCAGCGCTCCGCGCACCGCCTCGGCATCGCCGCGGGTGGCGGCATCGCGCAGGCGGCCATCAGCCGAGCCCGCGGTGGCCGAACAGGCTGGAATGCCCATCGCCAGCAGGCACAGCAGCAACAGGCGCCCCATCGGAGCGGGCCAGCGATGGCAACGATGGATTCGCATCTTCGGTTCTCCTGTGCGGCGAGCACTGCGGGCGATGCCGGTACAACCGGGGCGCGGTGCTTGCTGCCCCCTCCCCTGCATGGTAGAAGTCGTCACGCGCATCCAGAAGTGAAATGTTCAAATGCAAGACAGTGCCAAATCGAATAGAACGCTGTTCGAACTGGACCTGCTGCGGGCGCTGGTGATGGTGGCCGACTGCGGCAGCTTCACCACGGCGGCCACGCGCCTGCATTCGACCCAGTCCACGGTCAGCCAGAAGGTGCGCCGACTGGAGGAACTGGCCGGGCATCGCCTGCTCGAACGCGGCCACCGCGACGTACACCCCACCGACGCCGGTCACACCCTGCTTGGCTACGCGCGGCGCATGCTCGACCTGAACGAGGAAATGGCGCAGGCGCTGGCCGGCGCCACCGTGGAAACCGCAGTGCGCATCGGCGTGCCCGAGGACTTCGTCAACGCACAGACCACGCGCATGCTGGCCGCCTTCAGCCGCCGCCACCCACAGGTGAAACTGGAGATCAGCAGCGGCCTCAGCCGCGACCTGGCCCACGGCTTCGACCATGGCGAGCTGGACCTGGTGCTGGTCAAGCAACGCCGCAACACGCGCCAGGCGGTGCACTGCCGGCGCGAGCCGATGCACTGGATCGACAGCCTGCGCAGCAGCTGCCTGCAGCAGGACCCGTTGCCGCTGGTCACCTTCCCGCCGCGCGGGCTGTACCGCGACGAGATGATCCACGCCGTGGAGGCGCTGGGCCTGCGCTGGCGCATCGCCTTCACCAGTTCGTCGCTGAGTGGCATCCAGGGCGCGGTGGCCGATGGCATCGGCATCAGCCTGCTGCCACGCCGCGCGGTCACCCGCGATCACCGCATCATCGATGGCGAGCGCGAGCTGCCGGTGATCGACAACTACGAGATCGGCCTGCTGCATCGCGCCGATGCCGATGATGCGGTGCGTGCGCTGGCCAGCGAACTGTGGCGCCAGGTGCAGCGCGAACCGGACTGACCACCGCACCAGAGGTAGTGCCGGCCGCTGGCCGGCAACCTCGACAGCCACATTGTCCAGCGCGGGCATGGATCTCGCGCATTGATCATCGATATCTGATCAGACCCGCCGCACCAGGGCACTACATCGCCGGCTACGGTGCCTGTTGTTTCCGTGCTCCACGGCGCCTTGCCATGTCCGACGAAATCCCCGCCCGCTTCGATCCCCTGCCCGCTGCCCTGCAGACACATCTGCAGCACCAGCGTTCGCTGATCGCTGCGCGCGTGGCCGCCGGCTTTCCGACGCTACCGGTGCAGTGGCCGCTGCCGGCCGCCACGCTGCAGCGCGTGGTCGATGCCGAGCTGATCGACCGCAACGACTGCGATGGCTGGGAAGCGCTGGGCGTGGCGTTCGGTGACACCCTGGCCCAGCGCGTGCCGGGCCTGGCCTGGATGCAGGTCACCGATGCCTGGGGCATTGATGCGGTGCTGCGTTATGCCGACAGCAGCCTGCAGATCGGCGCCAGCACGCTGCTGCTCAAGCGCGTCGAGCAGGGCGAGGTCATCGACATCGCCCATCTGCTGGCGTGGCTGGAAGAGTTCGTCGCTACCCGCGCCGACGATTACGTCTGAAAAGCCGCCAAGCGTGGCTCGGCGCTACACGGGTTGGCCCGGCGCGGATCTACAGCCAGCGACCGTCAACCACTACGCGTCGTTCCACCGGCACCCCGGCCACAGCGGCCGGGCCGTGATCGGCACGCGCCGCCACGAAAGTGGCCGGATGCCCTTCCACAAGACCGTACTGCGGCAAGCCGATCACCTGCGCGGCATGGGTGGTCACCATGTCCAGCGCCAGCATCAGGTCGGCATCGGTATGGAAGCCGGAGCGGTAGCCCAGCAGCATCGCCCGCTGCAACAGATCGCCGTTGCCATACGGCCACCAGCAGTCACGGATGTTGTCGTTGCCGGCAAACACGCGCACGCCGGCATCATGCAGCGCGCGCAGCGGCGGGAACGCATGATCACCCGGCGCGTTGCTCATGATCGCTACGCCGGCCGTGGCCAATGCTTCGCCCACCTGCAGCGCGCGCGACAGCGGCACCTCGCCCAGCGAATAGGCATGACTGACCGCCACCCTTCCCTGCAGGCCGGCGGCCCGGGTCCGCGCGGCGATACGCAGCAGCTGGGCCAGGCCGGTTTCGCCGGGCTCATGCAGGTGGATGTCCAGCTGCACGCCATAGCGCTCGGCCAGGCCGAACAACAGTGCCAGCTGGCCCTCGGCATCGCCATCGAGCGTGGTGGGGTCGATGCCACCGAGCACCTCCACGCCAGCGGCGAGCGCCTGCTCCAGTACGGCGGCGGTACCCGGGCAGGACATCACGCCGGCCTGCGGGAACGCCACCAGCTGGACATGCATGATGTCGGCACAGCGCAGTGCGGCCTCGCGCACCGCTTCCAGATGACGCAGGCCGGTGCTGCCATCGATGTCGACATGGCAGCGCATCGCCACGGTGCCAAAGCCGCTGCACTGGCGGATCAGCGCCTCGGCACGATCGACCATCGGCGCCGCAGCCGCCACTGCCGCCTTTTCCACCGCCAGCCGCTCACGCAGGCTGTTCACCGGCTGATGCGGGTGCCAACGGTCGCCGACGAAGCTCTTGTCGAGGTGAATGTGGCCATCGACCAGCCCGGGCAGCACCGCGAAGCCCTTCAGATCGACGCATTCCGCCTCATCGGCAGGCGCAGCATCGCCATTGAGCCCGCTGATGCGGCCATCACGGATATGGAAATGCAGCGGTGCGCCATCGCGGTCAACGCCACCGTGGACGAACTGCAGGGTCATCGGGAACTCCAGGAAAGCCAGGACTGGCGCCATCCTGCGCCTCGACACAACCATCGGCCAACGAAATATCTGGATGGCACGCATTCACCAGAGCGATGAATGCCCCTGCGACCGCCGGTCGCAGCGACACCGTGCACACCGCTGAACAGGTACCATAGGCGCCTGTTTCCGCTGTGATGCCACATGGGCCCGTCCGACCGCCACGATCGTCTCCGCCGCTGGCAGGCCGCGTCCCTGCTCGCCGCCGCGCCGATCGCCAGCCTGTCCGCCACTGATGCTGCGGCCGCTGCGCCGCTGCAGTCGCCGCCGGGCCAGCAGCGCATCGCCCCGGCTGCACTCGTCGAGCGCCTGCACCAGCGCGTGCTGTCCGGACAGAGCGCGACCGCCACCCTGGAACACTGGTGCGCCGAACATGGGCTGGCCGAACAGGCACGGGTCCGCGCGGTGCGCGTGCACGGCCAGGACAAGACGGCACCGGCCGACGTGCTGCAGGCACTGGGCGCGAAACCCGGCACCGACCTGCGCTATCGCCGCGTGCAGCTGGTCTGCGGCAGCCGCGTGCTGTCCGAGGCCGACAACTGGTACCTGCCTGGCCACCTCAGCCCGGCCATGAACCAGGTACTGGACAGCACCGACGAACCGTTCGGTCGCGTGGTCGGTCCGCTGGGCTTCCAGCGCCAGACCCTGGCCGACCAGACCTTCTGGCCGCCACGCGGCGAAGGCGACCACGGCGTGATCCTGGAAGTGCGCGCCCTGCTGCGTGACCGCCAGCAGCAGCCTTTCAGCTACGTCATCGAGTCGTACCTGCTGCAGGCGCTTCCGTAACGCGCCCTGGCGCCGGGCATCCGCCGGTGCTACGGGCCCGCCATGCCGTTGGCGGCCGGGTCCACCGAGAACACGAAACGCCCACCGTGCTGGTCCCTGCCCCATGTCATCGGCGCCGTGGCAAGGCTGTAGACCGGGGCCGCCTTGTCCATGCCGATTGCTTCGGACCAGGCACTGAAATCCTCATCGGTGCGGCTGCGGATCTCGCCAACACACAGGCTGTAGCCGCAGGCAAGGGACACCAGCGTGCCGTCCTGGCCCATGAGCCGGTTGGCGGCCGTCCTGTACAGGCGGGTCAGGTCCTGCACTTCGGGGTGGCCGGCCGCATCGCGCTCGAACTGGCTGATTGCCTGCGCGAAAGCCTTGTCGGAACCCAGCAGCGCCTCGCTCTTCTGCACGGACACCGCACCCTCGCTCAGCAGCATGCGCTCGCCCTCGAGGAAGTGCCCCTCCGTTCGCGCGGGCCCAGCGGCAGCCGTCGTGGCGCTCGATGCCGTTGCCGCGCGCGATGGCCCAGCGTGCTCCGCTGGCTGCGCGTGAGGCTGCGCAGGCCCAGCATTGGCCACCTCCGCGGCATCCTCCACGCTGGCCGCCTGCTTGCCACTGCAACCTGTAACAGCCAGCACTGCAATCACGCTCCACACCCTGACATCCATGCGCATCCTCCTCCGGGTAGCGTCACAGCATGCCACGCACGCAGCGGCTACACGGGTGCGCTGCACAAAGAAAAGCCCGGCAATGCCGGGCCTTTCGTTCGCCTGCGGGATCAACGGAACCGGTAGTCCAGCTGCACCCAGTACTGGCGGCCATACGGATCGTAGTTGCCGACCGGATAGAACGGCCAGCCGCCTCCGTTCTTGTCCGCCGGTGGGCGGCTGTCACGCAGGTTGTTGACGATCACACCCACCGACAGATTCTCGCCAAACTGGCGGAACACGCTGGCGTTGTAAGTCATGTACGGCGCGATGCGGCCACTGCCATCGGTCTTCGGCAGCGAGCCGAAGCGGTTGCCGTACAGCGTGGTGGTCCAGTCACCCTGGTTCCAGGTGATGCTGCCGTTGGCCTTGCTGCGCCACTGGTAGTCATCCAGCGAATTGCGGATGTCACGCTCCGGATCATCGGAGAACTGTCGGTATTTGTGCTCCAGCACCACGGTGTAGGCCAGGCGCGTGGTGAAGCGGCCATAGCGGCCGGCATCGAAACGCCAGTTGCCCTTCAGGTCCAGGCCGCGGACCGATTCGGAGGCCGCATTGATCGGATTGATCAGCACACGGGTCACCTGGTCCGGCTGCACGGTGGCATTGGACGGATTGCGGATCACCCGCGACAGCGCGTCCTGGCACAGCGGCGAACCGATATCGCGCGCTTCGCCGCCCAGCGTGCGGCCCAGCCGGCAATCGGCCTCGTCGCGCAGGATACGGCTGGTATCGAGGCTGGTCACCTCGTTGTCGATGCGGATGTCGTAGTAGTCGGCACTGAAATCCAGGCCGGACAGCGGCGACCAGACCACACCGAAGCCATACGACTTGGCCGTTTCCGGCTGCAGCTGCGCGTTGGCGCGGTTGCTGTAGTCGATCGACAGGCCGTTGTAGTCGCAGTTGTCATACGACTGGCCGGCGGTGCGGCAGCGCCAGTAGTCGGTCATGCCCGGGTTGTAGCCACGGGTCTCGGTAGCGAACACGTAGTTCATGTCCGGCGCACGGAAGCTGGTCGCCGCAGAGCCGCGGATCAGCAGGCTCTCGATCGGGCGGAACTCGACGCCGAAGCTCCAGGTCGCCTTGCCGATGTGCTCGCCGCCGGCACGGTACTGGTCATAGCGTCCGGCCAGCGTGGTGGTCAGCGACTGCAGCAGCGGCAGCTGCAGTTCCACGCCCGCGGCGTAGCGGTCACGCTCGCCGCCGGCACCGATACCGGCGCTGGTGTTCCAGAACTCACCGGTTCCCAGCCGCGGGTCCGGGCGGTTGCGGTAGCCCTGGCTGCCGGCTTCGACCACCGCTGCCAACGCAGCGTCACCACCGGGCAGCGCGAACAGGCGGCCGTTGACGCTGGCGCTGAAGGTCTGCAGCCACGCCGCGTTGCGGCTTTCCTGGTAGCCGGACAGGCCCTGGTACTCCTCCGGCGTCAGCGGTTTGAACAGTCGTGCCGGGTCCGGTGCATAGATCTCGACGCCGTTGCGCACGCCCAGCTTCGGGCCAAGCAGGTATTCGTTGATGCCGGCCAGCAGCACCGGACGACGGGTACGGTTCTCGTAGCGCGAACGGCTGTAGACCGCTTCGTAGTCCCAGCCGCTGTCGCCGATCTGGCCACGCGCGCCGACGTTGAACGACCACGAGTTTTCCAGGAAACGGTTCGCGTTGCGCGGCAGGCCACCGATTTCTTCCGGCGCGAAGCGGCGGTACCAGCTTTCCAGGTTGCCGGTGGTCCGGTTGTAGAAGTAGTTGCGGGCCGAGGTCCAGGTAGGCGCACGGGTGTTGTTGGTGATGCGCGCACTGCCCACCGCCAGATCGGCGAACAGATCGGTGGTCTCGTTGACGTGGAAGGTCAGCAGGCCATAGCCGTTGAGGTTGCGCTTCTGGGTCTGCACGGTCCAGTAGCTGGCGGCGGCCTCGTTGCTGCCGCAGTACCACCCCTGGCGCGGGTTGTTGGCGCGGAACACGCTGCCGCCATAGATGCCCGACGCCGCGTCGCAGCCAGTGACGCCCGGATCGATGTTGCGGCCAGTGGCGGCATTGCGGCGATAGGCGATCGCAGTCGCCTGCGGCGCCTTGCCGGCCGGATCATCGTCCAGCGAATCCATGAAGTCGCGCTGGCGCGCATGGATCGCCTTGCGCACATCGAACTCGAAGCCGAACAGCGCGTCCCAACGCTCGCCGGAACTGCCACCGACAACCTGCGCGCGCTGGTTGTCGCCACCGCCCTGCTGGGTGCCACCGGCGCGCACGTTCACGTCCACGCCCTCAAAGCGGTCCTTGAGGATGATGTTGACCACGCCGGCGATCGCATCGGAGCCGTATACCGCCGACGCACCTGCCGCCAGGACCTCGATGCGCTCGATCAGCGCACTGGGAATGTTGGCCAGGTTGACCACGTTCACCGAGCCCTCGTAGGCCAGCGGGTAGTCGGCCTGGCGGCGGCCGTTGACCAGCACCAGCGTGCGGTTCGGGCCCAGCCCGCGCAGGTTGATGGTGTTGGCGGCCGGGGTGAAGGTGTTGCCGAAGTCCTCGCCCTGCACGTTGCCGGTGTTCTCGGTCAGCGCGCTCAGCGCATCGAACGCGTTGCGGTAGCCCTGCGCGTCGATCTGCTCGCGGCTGATCACCGTCACCGGCGACGGCCCTTCGACGCTGGCGCGTGGAATGCGCGAGCCGGTGACCTTCACTTCCTGCAGCGAGGTGGGTGCGCTTTCCTGCGCGAAGGCCGGCAACGAGACCAGCATCAGGGACGACAGCGCGAGCACCAGCGGACGCGGGCGCAGCGCCTTGTGAGAGGCGGACATGGGCTTCCTGGGGGAGTGGGTGGTGGTACGGGGCCAGCGGCCTGTGCGGCACATAACGATCCCGTAACGAAAGTGTCCTGAATGGGTGGTTTCAACGGAAATGACCAGCCCTGATGGGCTTATGCCTGAACCGAATCAGACCCGGCCCCAGGCCCGCGCCGTTTTTGCAATGTTTTGAATGGTCTGGCTCTGCGGGCGAGGCCATCGTTGCCGGAATGATGACCTCGTACCCGACCCCTACCCTTCCCCCCCTGCGCCCGGTGCTGCGCCGCCACCTGCTGCAGTTGCAGGCAGCGCCGGTCACCCTGCGTCCGTTCCAACGCACCGATCTGCCACGCTGGCGCCTGTTCGATGACCGCCGCCGGCGCGGCCGCCGTCACCCCGGCGGCATCGACGAGGAAGCCCGCTTTCTCGCCCACATGCATCGTTCCCGCCTGGAGCAGGACAACGACCAGCTGCTGCTGGGGGTGTTCGACGATGAACACAGCACGGTGCTGGACCAGCTGCACATCCGGCTGCAGTCGCTGCACGCGCGCAGCGCCGAACTGCTGTCGCTGCAGCATTGGCACCCTCATGCCGATGCCGCGCTGCGGGCACTGTGCCCGTTCCTGTTCGAGGATGTCGGCCTGCATCGCCTGTTCGTGATGCTGCCGCCGGACTGCAGCGCGCCGTTCGCCAACGCGCTGCGAGCCTTCGGCTTCGAACAGGAAGGCGTGCTGCGCGACCATCATCTGGGCCTGGACGGATGGCAGGACCGCCAGTTGCTGGCACTGACCGCGCCGATGTGGCGCCGCCAGCATCCGGCGCTGGACTAGCGCACCCGCTCCAGCGCGTTGCCGGCACCGGTCAGCACCGAGCAGGCGTGGTCCTGCAGCTCTTCGGCGCTGGCCTCGTTGCCGGTGCCGGCGTCCACGCGGGTGGCCAGCAGGATGAAGCCGGGGCCACCCTGCACTGCGTCCCGGCCGGCCACGACCAGGCTCCACTGGCCCACGTCGTCCACGCCTGCGAGGTCATGGGCCAGCAGATTGAGCGGATTCGCGGTCAGCTCCGCCCCCGGCAGCAGGCGTGCCTGGTACTGATGACCGCGCAGCAGCACCGGCAGCGCTGCCCACTGGGTGCCCAGCTCACCGGCATGGGCCTCCAGTGCCTGCAGCACGTCGGCACGCAGGCAATCCACGTGGATATGCAGCTGATGCTGCGAGCGGCCATGCGGTGAATTCAGTGCCAGGCTGGCGACGCTGCGCGGCAGCGGTTGGCCCAGCGCCTGCTCGGTATGGCTGCGCGCCCGCCAGGCCGCCGCGAAGTAGTTCGGTGCCCCCCGCTGGTAGAGACCGCGGTTCTCGATCCCGCTGATCTTGTCCAGCGGCATCAACAGGAACTGGTAGTCGCCATGCGCATCCTTGACCAGCACATCGCGCCGATCCGCCGCCGTCTCCACGCGCAGGCAGTCGCCGCGCGGGCCCTCGGCGCCCCGGCAGTCACGCTCGATCAACCGCCACAGCGCATCGGAATGGGCCGGCGGCGGAGGCGTACTGGCACAGCCAGCCAGAACGGACAGGGACAACAGCAGCAACAGACGGGACACGGCACTCACATCGATGGCACGACCCACGGCCGCGCCGCCTAGTGTAGCCTGCGCCCTCAGCCAGGCAGCGCCTCCGGCGCCTCGGCTTTTTCCTCCACCTTGCCCGGCGTGTACTTGGTCGCGCCGAAGTACAGCACGCGCCACTGGCTCAGGTTGCCGATGAACCAGTGCGCCACCGAGTCATGGCCATAGCCATCGAAGAACGTCTCCACCTCCGGCGGCAGCAGCGTGGTGTTGTCCCACGATTCCAATGTGACGCGCTCGGCCATCGTCAGCGTCGCACCGCGTTCACGGCGCCGGCGCAGCCCGACGATCTTGCCCAGCATCGTGTCGTTCTCCTTCTCCAGCCCGCGGCGTTGTTTCCGCACGGCAGACAGCTCGTCATCGCGGGCTTTCAGTTCGTCGGAAACCCGGTTCCACTCGGCGGTCCTGTCCGCATTGCCCTGCTCGGCCAGATGCAGATTGTCATTGCTCCACGGGGACGGCAGCTGCGACTGGCGGCGACGCAGGGTCCGCACCTGTTCAAGCAGCGCATCCTCGCGCGCGGCCAGGCGTTGCATCGATGGCAGCTTGTCACCGCGCGCCACGCGCACGCGCAGCCAGCGGTACAGCAGCTCCATGTGCGAAGCCTGCACGTCTTCCATGCGTCCACGCTTGACCCGCACCGCCTGCAGATAGGCGTTGAACACCGCCTGCAGCTCAGGATCCTGCTTGTCGAACTCGGCCTTGACCTGATCTTCGAGGAGGCTGATCGGATTCAGCAGCACACCACCGGCCTGCGCCATGTCGTACATCTCGTTCAGCGCAAAGCGCGCGATGCTGTTCTGCCGCCCCTGATGCTGGGGGTCATAGCCCCCGCCCACGTCCGAATGCACGCCGGGGAACCAGATCTCCACCGTGTTGGCCGGATACAGCGCGTGCTCGCGGGTCGAATCCAGCGGGAACTGGCCGCGCAGTTCATGGGCAGCGGTCATGTGCACCGACTGCTCCACGATTTCCGGAACGCCCATGCCTTCGGCCCAGCCGGTATGGCCATTGCGGTAGTTCACCGCGGCCGCCGCCAGGCTCGGCCACACCGAGCACACCGTGTCGAACACGCCCATGAAGCCGATGCGCAGGGGGATGCGTTCGCGGTACAGCCAGGTGCCGTCAGCCTGCCGCCGGCAGCGCGCGGCGAGGTCGCGGGCGAACGCCCGTGCCGAGGCCGCCCCGCGCGAAAACCCCAGCACCGACACGCTGACCACCAGGATCCGCATCGGCTCCGGCTGGGTATCGATCAGTTCGTCCAGCGCCTGCAGCGCGAAATCGATGCGCTCGCGCCCACCCTTGCCGATCGACAGTCCCAGCAGGCCACCGCTGTCACCGACTTCCGGGCATGGCGTCCCCACACCGGACAGGTACTGGCGCTTGCTGTTGGGGCGATCCCTTACATGCGCGTCGTAAAGGCGGGCGATGTTGGAAAGGGCCCGCTCTCCCTTGTCCTTGTCCAGTTCCTCCTGGCGATTGTTGCCGGTGCCGTCGAAGAACACGCTCAGGTGCAGGCTCTGGGTACAGCCCGTGGTGGCGGCCTCCTTGTCGGGTACCGTTTTACACATCGCTTCCTGGCGACGGCGACGCTCGGCATCGCTCAACGGGCGTGTGCCGCGGGCCAGCCGCGCCGTGCGCGCGGTGCCCTCGGCCTGGGCTACCGGATCGGGAGTGCCGGGCTCGAGATCCACCTGCCCCGGAATCGCGGTCGGATCAGTACTGGTCATGGTCCTTGTGCTCCTTCGGCACTGGCATGCGCCGCACATTCCATTTGTTGACACCCTTGTCCAGCAGCTCGGCCTCGACATGGCCGTCCGGATAGAAATGCAGCAGCAACGTCGCGGGGTTCGGCGGATAGGGGGTCTTCAGCGGCACCACGGCCTCGCGTGGCACGCGGTGCCCTTCACTCAGGTAGCGGTTGGTCGCCAGGTCATAGCGATTGGCCTCGATCCAGCGCACGCGCACGCTGTCCGGCCCCTTGCCCTGCGGCGCCCGCGGGCCCATCCCGGAGCCGCCATTGGTGTACCCGTCCAGCCCGCCCAGATACTGCCCATCGACGCGCACGTCGGCGAGGTAGTACGGGCTGTAGTTGAACGCAAACAACGACATGATCGGCGTCTTGCCGCGTGCCATCGCCCGGCTGCAGCCCACGCCCATCACCAGCACGGCGATCACCGCCAGCATGCTCCACCACAGGTACTTGTTGCTCATCATCGCGATCCCGCTCCGTTCAATCCCAGCTTTCTTCCAGGGGCCAGACTTCGTCGCCGATATCGGCCGCGCTGCGCCGCCCGCTGGCGAAGTCCTGCAGGCGCTGCTGCCATGCCGGGTCCTCGCCGAGATCCGTACCGGCCAACAGCGCCCAGGTCGCCACCATCACCACGCGGCGGCTGTCTTCGATGCCGGCCGCAGCGGCCGTCGCCACCACGCGCCGAAAGAAGGTGTACCAGCGCGCCCGTGGCAGGCGCGCCAACAGCTCGGGGTCGGTCAGCTGGAAGTGGTCGATCAGGGTATAGGGGTAGCTGGCGTCGATCAGGGCACGCCGCTGCGGTGCCTCCAGCACCCACGGTGGTTCATGCGGATCCTGCGCGGCGTCGTGCAGATCCAGGTGCGCCCATTGCAGGTCGTGCCGCAGGTACCACCAGCGCTCCCCCAGCGCCAGGAATGCACGGCACTGCGGCTCATCGAGCACCTGCACCCACCAGGGCAGCACGCGCGCATCGAAGAAGCGCGCCAGGAACTCCTTGCCGTTGGGGTAGCTGGCATCCAGGCGCCGTTGCAGGCGCTGCTGCAACGCCTCTGCGGTCAGGGTCGTGTCGATCAGGCTGAGCAGGCCCGGCGAGCGTGCCTGCGCAGCCGCCCGCTGCAGGAAGCGATCGATGTCCATGTCACGCGGCAGCCGTGCCAGGAACACGCTGGCGTCCTCGCTGCCGTCGGCCAGCAGGCCATCAAACAACCGCAGCGGCGTCCACGGCAGCGTACGCAGCACCTGCGAGGGTTGGTCGCACTGCGCGCCATCCAGCAGCACGAAGCGCTGCGCTTCCGCTTCCAGTGGCGGCAGCGCGAGAGGTGGGAAATGCCAGTCCCGGGTCACGCTCAGCCTCCCTTCGGCGTCAAGGGCGCCGCGCGTTGCGCCGCCAGCAGCAGGCATTCCTTGCACACGGACTGCGGGAACACCGGCAGCGGGTAGCGACTGCCTCCCCCCGGCAGGAATGACTTGCGCCCTGCGTGCACCGTGATGCGCCCGGGCGCATTGAAGACGATGTTGCTGCCGCTGATGGTGATGCTGGCGCCCGCCGAGGTGGCCACGTGGACGGTGCGGCCCGCTCCGAGTTCAACAGCGCCCTGGGCGCTGGCTGCGCGCAGCGACTGCCGCGACTGCATGCCCACACGATCCTGCTGCGCCTTGATATCCAGCACCTGCTCCGCACTGGCCATGGTCAAGGCAGGCACCGTTGCATCGGCGCCCTGCAGGGTTGCGGCGAGCACACCGATGGCCTGGCGGCCGTGCCAGCGCGCCTGCCCCATGACCGTCGCATCGCTGTGCTGGCCACTGCCCAGCACCAGGGTTTCACCCTGCGCCCACTGCAGTCCCTGGCCGGCCACCATCACCGCGCCGGCGGGGGCAGAGAGGCCAAGCAGCGCGTCGCCGCTATGCGGAACGGACCCTTCTGCCGCCTCCGCGCTGCGTTGAGGGGCGGCGCCGACCGCCGCCTGCATCGTCTCGCCGGGCACCGTGCTGCGTACGCTGGCCAGCAGTACAGGCAGCGGCGCGCGCGTACCATCCAGCCGGGAGTGCTGTGGCGACTGCACCCCGAGATGCGACGCGGGCTGCACCGTCAGGTGGGTCGCCGCGGCGCGGGCCTGGCGCTCGGCGAGTGTCGCCAACTGCTGCAGCAGCGCCGCGGCCTGCGGGGCGGCGCCGGCCGGCTCCTCGCCACGATGCTGATAAGCATCCATCCAGAGCCCGCGTTGCCCGCGGACACTGCCCCAGGCATCACTGCGCAGTTCGAAACCCGTACCACGCAGGCTGCCGCGATAGTTGTCCGCCCGGTGCCGCAGATGACCCAGCGCCAGCGCCGTGGTCTGCTGGCTGCTGGCCAGCTGTGCGCCCAGCTGCTGGTCGCTGTCGTCGAACAGCAGGTGGTTCCAGCCCTCGCCCTGCCACTCGCGGGACTGAACGCCCCACAGCGCGCCGGCGTTCCGATGCGCCGCTTCGCCCGCCGCCGCCGCATGCCAGGCCGGTGCCTGGCCACCGCCCAGGTTGGCCTGCGCGCTGCCCCCTCCATCGCGTGCCTGCGCATAGGCCGAGGTGTCCAGCTCCGCGTTCGCCCCGGCCGGTGTCGGCGCGACCCCGGCCTCGCCGCGCCCGTTGTACAGCGCGCCCAGGACCAACGGGCGGTCGATGTCTCCCTCGAGGAATCCGATCAGCACCTCCTGGCCGATACGCGGCAGGAACTGGCTGCCGACACCGGGGCCGGCATAGCGCTGCGCCACGCGCAGCCACGCACTGCCCGCATCACCCTGCTCGCCCTGGAAATGGAAACGCACCCGGATCCGTCCCAGCGCATCGGCATGCAGTTCACCGCCGTCACTGCCCTGCCCAGCCACCACGATCGCGGTCTGGTAACCGGGCGCCAGCGGTCGCGGATTGCGCCGGGCACCGGTGCCATCGTCCAGCACCGGGCGCCAGCGCTGCTCCCGCTGCAGGGCGACGAAATCCTGTGCATAGCCCTGCTCACGTGCCTGGCCAAGCAACGTACCGAACGGATCGGGCGCCGTATCCGCGGCCAGTGCATGGCGCAGGTCTGTCGGCAGATTGTTCACGCCCGCATGCTCGACCGTCACCAGCAGCAGCTCCGTCGGCAAGGCGCCCGGCGTGCCGGTCAGCACCCAGGCCTGTCCCGCATCGGCGCTGCGGACGCTGCCGCGCCCGCACCACTGGCGGGCCTGCGCGTCCAGCGCTTCCACCACCAGCCGCGCATGGTGCTGCAGCTCGGCCGCATCGGCGAAGGCGTGCGCCCCCACCGGATCGTAATCCTCCCTTGCCCCTTGCGCTGCAGCCTGCACCGGCAGCTGGCCGGCCAGCGAGCGCACGCTGCGGTAGTCGCTGCTGTGCAGCTGCACGTCGGTGCTCTGCAGGCGGCGCAGCTGCCCCAGCTGCTGCACGCCATCACTCTGCTCGGTGCCATCGGCGCGGTGGAAGCGGATGCCACCGGCTGCCTGCGACGCGGCGGCTTCCGGCAGCAGGGTCGAATCGGCGAACAGGAAAATGCCATGCCCCGCCGTTGCGTCCTCCGCCTCCTGCACGCACCAGCCCAACCCTTCTTCGGCCAGCAGCCGCTGTACGAAGGCCAGATCGGTCTCGCGGTACTGCACGCAGTAACTGCGGGGCCGTGAGCGGGACAGCATCCCGTCGACCTCATCGCTCCAGCGCCAATGGGCATGTTCGGGGTACGCCTGGAACACCGCATCCAGGATGTCGCGCACGCTCTGTTCCTGGAAAACACGGCTGCGGCGCGCCTGGTCGAGCCACCAGGTCCAGTCACGCAGGGTGACCCGGTAGCGCGCCAGCCCGCCATCGCTGCCCACGCATCGCGCATCGGCAATGACGCCGTGGCGCGGCCAGTCCCGGCCATCGGCCAGCCGTGCATGCAGGCACGCCGGTTGCCCAAGCCAGCTGGCCAGTGGCAGCGACGCGTCCAGCGCGAGCACATCGATCTGCAGCTGGCGCCCTTGCGACAGGGCATCATGGCCCTGCCAATGGTCGACAACGACCGCCGGCGTGCCGGGTAGATCCAACCGATACAGGCGGCTGCCGGCCTCCAGGCCCGCTGCCTGCACCATGAGGTTGCGAATCGCTTCCATGGCGTTCCTACCGTTGCTGCCCCGGTAGCCGGAGGCAGGTCCTTCCCCTGTAGGACGACGGTAGCAGATGGAAAACCACGGCGCACGCCCGCGCCGTCACGCCGGATTAACGTTCCGGATCAATAGGTTCCGTAGGAGACTTCCACCGCCACGGGCTTGCCCCCGTCCTGCACCGGTTGCAGGATGAAGCGGTCCAGCGCGCTGCTGTCATCACCCAGTGGCGTGCTGCGGAACTGCAGGCGATAGGTCGCCCCGGCCTGCACGCTGCCATCGGGCAGCAGCCGTGCGCTGGCCGGAAGCAGCAGCCCGCCCAGATCGCTGTAAGCCTCCGGCGCATCACTGAAACCGTAGTCGACGAGTTCATCGGTGCGACGCATTTCGTAGACCCGCGTCGGCCAGGGAGGTGCCGCACTACGGCCATTGCGCAGATCGGTCACCCACTGCTCCGGCAACTGGTAGACCTTGCGCAGCGCGGTGTCATCCAGCTCGGCACTGGCTACCTGCAGGCAACACACCACGCGCTTGCTCTCGCGGTCGTAGATCGAGAAGCGCGCATCGCGGGCCACGGCCGTGGGCAACAGCGCGAACGGAACGTCCCGCAATGCAGGCTCGGCACCATCGCGGGAACCGAGATTGCGCCAACCGCCGAAGGTCGGCTCAGCGGCCTGCGCCAGCGGCGCAGCCAGGCAGAGAGCCAACGCCAGTCCACCGGCGGCGCGTCCGATCCAGTTCTGCATGTCGTTCATCCATCGATGGCGTCAGGCCAATCAGTTTCGTGAGGATGCCATGAAGGTGGAGCGGTTGCCATGCTATGCGCTCCGGCCGGCGAGCCCGCCCCCGCCCATTGAAAACCCATCACTGGCCTTCGGACGCCATGTATGCAGTCTGGTGTCCGGTAAAGCGGACACCGTCGAATCCGAAGCAGAAACGCCCGTCGTTGATTGAACGGTAAGCCAGTATCGCTCCGACCAGGCAGAACTGCTGCGCATCCACGGACGTTTCCACCTTCCCATAAGTGGTCGGCTCTCCTTTGCTGGACAAAGGGCCGGACAATGCGTCGATCGGCAACGGATAAACCACCCCGCTCCGGGCGTTGATGACGACCACCGAGCGCTGGAAGTACTCAGGCCATTCCTCCAGCTCCGCCACGATGTAGTGCCCATTGAAGTTCGGCCGCTGCTCGGCGATCACCTTGTCGATCTGGGCACGATGACGATCATCACAGAAGTTGATCGGACTGCTCAGGAAAGCGCACCCGGAATGAGGGGAGAGCATCTTGACGCCGGCATATCGTGCGTTGCCCGCTGTTGTTGCAGGCACTTCCTTCGTCGTGGTGACCGCCCCCGTCGGCGGCACAACTGCGGCCGGGTTCTCCGATGAATTCGGCTTCCCCGTGCAAGCGGCGGCCGAAAGAAGAAGGCCGAGCAACAGCACAGGCTGCAGTCCCCGCCAGACGCTGGTATTGCCCTTCATCATCGTTCTGCGTTCCAGGATTTCGACAAGAAGCGCGCGAACCGCCGGAGTGGACTCCACGTTTTCCCTGTTCGCGCCATCGCCTGCCCTTCTTGATCAGGCCCAATCGGGCGTACATATCAACTGTGACTTCTGTGCATCACCGGCCTGGGGGCCCAGCATTGGCCTTTCGCCGCGCCGGCTGCGCGCATCATCGGGAAACTCCGATCCCAGCGCCATGCGGGTTCGCGCACGCGCCTGGTCCAATGGCAGATCGATCAGGATGCCGATGGGCGTGGGTGCGGTTCCCAGATGGGCAACCACCCTGTAGACCGGCAGGCCATGGAAATCGGCCTTGACGCAGAAGTACGCCATCCCGAACGCCTCATCGCGTTCGCAGGGTTCCGGCGTGTGCAGGGCCAGGTAAGGGTTCGCGGGCCGGCCTGATTCAGCACTGAGGTTCCAGCCCTTCGGCTGGCAATCGAGCAATCCGTCAAAGAGCGTTTCAGTGCTGTCCGGATCACCCGGCAGCGGCGGCTCCGCCTGCGCGGCATGGGCGTCGGCCTTGATCTGTGCCTCGATGGCGGCCTGCGCACGGCGGGCGGTGTCGGCCTGCTCGACATCCTGTGAGGTGGCTTGCCGGCACGCCGCCAGCGACAGCACAAGGCTGGCCAGGAACAGCTGACGCAGCGCAGCGGGGCGTTGACGATTCACTGACCTGTCCTGATGCATGACTCCCGGCCTCCCAGAGGTGAAGCGCCCGATTGGCACGCAGAACGCTGCGCCGCATCACCCACGGGCGCAGCAGACCGACGCCGATTCCCGTATGCCTGCGGCCAACCGCGCGCACTGTTGCGGGCCACCGCTGACGCCCGGTCCCGAATCTAGTAGGTCCCGAACGGAACCTCGATCTTCAAGGCTGCCCCGCCCTTGGAGGGCTTCAAGGTGTAGGTATGAACACCACCGTCTCCATCGGCCAGCGAGGTCTCGCGGCGCTGGACCGTATAGCGCTCGCCGGCGATCTCCAGGATGTTCGCCCCCACCGCCCGCGCGTCCGGCGGCAGCAGCAGGCCTCCGGCGGCTTCACGTTCTTCCTTGAAGGTATAGCTGCTCATCGCACCCTGCACCTTCAGCAGCTGGACATGCGGGCGATAGGGCGCGGCATCGAGATTCCAGCCATTGGTCAGATCGGTGACCCACGGCCCGGGAATGTCAAAGCGATCCTGGAGCTCGCTTTCGCCCACCTCGGCACTTTCCACTGACAGGCAACACACTACCTTGCCCGCCTTGGCATCGTAGACCGCCCAGCGACTTCCCGCAGCTGCGGCATGAGGCAGCATGGAGAAGTGGAACTGCCGCTCCAGATCACTGTCGGAGACCCTGCGCCAGCCGCCCACTTCGGGAGGCTGCGCATGGCACCCCACTGCGAGCGCGACACCCACTACCAAAAGAGCAGCTCTAATCACGAAACCCGCCATCTTCAGTTGCCTGTCTTGGACCAATGGGGATCATCGACCTTTTTCGGCTTGCCGTCGTAGTTCCAATGCAGGACATCGTAACTGGCACCCACGTCGATGATGTCACGCTTGCTGCCGATCGTCACACTGGTGCCATCGGCCTTCTTCACCGTCTTGCCGATGCCCCAGGCAGGACTCAACCGCATGTCGATTGCTTCACCGCCATTGTGGTTGGATCGGTAGGGCTTGCCGATGGCGCCCGCGGCCCCGTAGGCGCTATCCATGGCCTTGGCTCCCTGCTTGGCGGCCTTGAGATCCGGCTTGCCATTGGCATCCAGGTGCTGCCAATCGATGTTCACGGCCGCATCGCCATTCTGCGGCTCGAACGCGGGCACCGTGGCTGGATCCGTGCCATTGACGATTTCCCGTGCGTAGTACATCAGGTACGAGCGCTGGGGCGGGCGCAGCGTCGTATTGATGTTCACGGTCACACCGGCCTCATCCAGCGCCGCGAGGAAGCGGGTGATGTTCGACTGGAAGGGCTCCTTCAGATCCGCAACATTCTTGCTCTGCTTGAACCGCTTGTACCATTGCGCACCGCTCTTCTCACGCTCGCCGTTGTAGCTGTCGTCCTTGCTGGGTGCCGCGTTGGCATTGGCCGTGGCGACCGCGGAGTAGAAGTTGTTCAGCAACCCGATCGGGTGCAGGTGGAAGACCTCCGGCGCGCCCGGGAAACCCTTCACATTGGGCGCCACATCCTTCCACCAGCGCAGGTTCTTGATGCGCAGCTTCTCCGCGCTCCATTCCACAGCGCCGTCGAGCATCAGCGGATCCAGCTCGTTCCACTTGGCGTCTTCCCCGCCCCACTCGCTTTCGTAGCGGACAATCATCCGGCTCAACGCCTGCGCGAGCAGGGGCTGCTTGCTGGCTGCCTGCAGTTCAGGCTTGCTGATATGCCCATTGCCGTCGGTGTCCAGCAAGGCGTGCAGCTTCTGGATCAACGCGCTGCGCTCAACCTTGTCCGCACGCATGCGATGGTCGGTCACCTCATGGGGCTGCATCATCCCCAGCTTCACCAGCGTCGCCGCCATCATGTCGACCGGCTGGATGCCCCCCTCCTCCACCGTCTCGAATCCCGGCCACGCCCAAGGCGACTGCCAGCCCACCTTGGCGTGCCCCGCCTCGCATGCCCAGCCCAGCACAAAACTACCCGGCTTCTCGCCGCAGGCAGCCACTTCCCACCAGGCCTTGCCATCACTGTCCAGCGCACGTTTCGGCGCAGGCAGCCGCTCCAGCTCTGCGCGGGACATCACCCGCACCAGGCCCACGGCCTCACCGTCGGGACCATCGGCACGCAACGGGTGCTTCTTCCACCACTTCATCCCACCCGCCGAGCACTGCTGCAGATCCTTGCGCAGGATCCAGAACGGCTCTCCCAATGGCATCCGCATCTCGCGCCGCTGGTAGTTGTGCTTTCGCGCTTCCTTCTCCGACTGGGTACGCTGGGTATCGGCAGGGCCTACGAATACACCGGTGAACTGTCCATCCTTTGCGTTTGCATAACTTTTGCTGCTCGCAGAATAGGCACCCAGCGCCTTGCGATCGAACACCTTCAACTCCGAACGCTGGACAAGCGTCCACGCGCCCAGGCCCGAGTCCTTGAGCTGGATCAAGCCAGGCTCCGGCTCCATCACGCCGTCCGGATCGGCCGCCTTCTTCAGGCGCGCGCCCTTCTCGATCACGAACAGGCTTCCTGTTCCCGGCGGCAGCAGCGACGCATAGCGACGCGACTTGGCCAGGAATACGGGAAGCTCGCTACCGGCGAAAACCTCCAGGTGCATCAATGGGCGTATGCCACGCTTGGGCAACGGCTGGGCATCCACGTACTGCTGGTACTCGCCGACATGGCCCAGCAGTGCGCCTGCACCGATCGCGATCGGCTTTTCGGGAATGACCACCTTGTCCAGCTGGACCGGTTGCTTCGGACCGGGATCAAGCTCGGGCATGAATATCCAGCCCTGCTTCGCGGCTGGGTCAACGGCCTCGCCCGGGCGAACCGGTGCGATCTCGCCTTCGAGGATCCGGTCAATCTGTGCCCATTTGTCCTTGCGGTTCTTCACGGTGATCCGGGCACCGCGCGGCAACAGGCCCAACCGGGCCGAGCGGCCGCTGGCCTCGCTGCGGATGTTCAAACCGATGATCGGCGCGGGTGCAGCCTCACTCATCTGCGTGTGCCTCCTGCACGACGTTGTCCCATTCCTTCACCTGTCCAGGCCCCCAGCCCAACTGCTCCAGAGCGTCGGCGACATCATCGGATTCACCCGAAGTTTCACCGCAATCACAGCCGATGTGGTCATCCTCATCGATCGATGCCTGCGCCGCCGCAGGCGGCGGTGGCACCTCCTGCGCGTCCTTCGCTTTCTCGCCCACCACGAACTCGTTGCCCTCGGTCCAGAACCAGGGGCGTGCGCGCTTGCGATCCTCCTGATAGCCCGTGAAGTCCATCAGGTGCATGTAGAGGCTGTAGAAGGAAAGCTCGGTTCCCGGCTCCGGCGCGGCGGCTGGCTTCGAATCCTTCGAATCCTTCGAGTCCTTCGCAGTTTTCGTGGCGGGTGCCGGCGCGACCGCCTTGGACGGAACGGTGGCGGCAGCAGCCGGAGCGGCCGCCGTCTGCGGCGCCGCAGGAGCGCTGTCCGCCGCCGTCGCAACCTTCTTGTCCTGTGCTTCCTTCGCCGCCTTGTCGGCCGCCTCGAATTTCGCCTGTGCATCGGCCGGCAGCTTCAGCGTATGCCGCACCAGCACGAAGCCCTTCGAATACAGTGCCTTGCGCTGCACCTGCGGGAAGGTGATTTCCGGATAGCGTTCGTCGATCCGGTAGGCCACCACCTCGCCGTCCTTGATGCAGCGCACGCCCTGGGTCTGGTCCAGCACGGTGCCACTGCCTGCATCGAAATGGACGCCCCCATGCCACAGGCCGCTGGCCCCCACCGGGAAGAAGCCATCGTCGACACGCGCCAAGGCGCCTTCTTCCTGGGCAGGAAGGCCGAGGTACATCGCGCCATCAAAGGCATCGCTCTTGCCCTGCCTCGGGAAGGGATACATCCAGGTTGTCTGCGCCTCTACCGGCGCGCAGCAGCCCAGCTCGTAGCCCCCGAACTTCTTCATGTACTTCGAAACACTCGACCCGTAGGCGTCAGTACCGTCCTCCGCCCCGCCGGTACGCAGGAACGCAAGCACGGCAGGGCGCACCCATTGCCCGGTCTTCTTGTCCGGCTTGCCCGGGCCGTAGCCCTTCAGGTGGGCGGCGGCAATGATGCCGGACTCGGTCACCACGAAGCCCTTCATGGTCTGACCGATGAACTTGGTCGTGCCGAAATAGCGCCCCTGCCGGCAGAGTTCGCGCATCCACTCCTCGCCCGCCTTGTCCTGCATTGCTTCGTCCGCAAGGAACACCTCGCGGCTCGTAGCACCGTTCTTGCCCGTCCAGTGGCCCTTCCACTCCTGCTTTTTCTTGATCTCGGCCGTCGTCTTGTAATACCCGAGCTGCATCAGCGCCTGCTCACCGAACTGGTACTTGCCGATGTAGTTATAGGTATTGATGATGCCGATGTCTCCGCTCGATTCCTCGAAGCCGACAGCATCCAGGAACGCCTTCAGGTTCTTAGCACTCATGGCTCGCCCCCGCAGTCACTCAGCCGCCTGACCATCTCGAGATTCACGGGCTTGCGTGCATCGAGCACCGCGCGCTGCGCGTCTGATGGATTGCCCAACCAGCGCACCTCACAGTTCAGGATCAAGCGGCCGACCATGTGCCTGTCTGCAGGATCGTAGAGCGCTGCCAGCTGTGTTGAGCCGCAGGCATGTGCCTGGCAGGCGGAGTACAGCCACCAGGTACGCCCTTCGATCGACAACGGCTTGCCTGCCGCACTGGGCCCGGTCAGCAGTCGCGCCTTCAGCGACGGTGCTTGCTTGGCGGGCACCTCTGCCAGAAGGGTATCGAATGCCTGGGTCACCACTGCATTGCTGCGCCCGCAGCCATCGGGGGCCGACAGCCCCTTGCCGACGAGGGCGAACAGATATGTCGCCAGGGGCTGCTTGGCGCAGGTCGGCTGCGGAAGATCGATGGAGGCGTCTCCCGGGCGGGCGCCGCTTGCATGCGCGTCCAGTGGCGCTGCTGCAGCGCACTCCCACGACAACGCCGCCACCAGTGGCAGCAGGAATATCGTCTTCTTCATGTTCTTCATCCTGAGAAACCGATGATCCGTTTCTGCTTCATGTCGCCCAGCACCCACGTCGGCAACTCGCTCTTGTAGTTGCTGGGACCGAGGAAGGATTTGCGCTGCGCGTGGACAGCGATCGAACCGGGCGCGTTGACCACGATTCCACCATCGGCCACGGTGATGCTGGCGCCTCCTGACGTAGCGATATGCAGCGTTTTGCCCGCAGCAAGCTCGATGTGAGCCTGGCCACTCGCACCGCGCAGGCCCGAGCGCGCCTGGATGCGGATGGAATCTGCCTGTGCCTGGATTTCAAGCGCCCCAGTGCCACTCACAACGGACATCGCTGCAGCTGCACCGCCTTCCTCGACGGTGGTTGCCAACAGGCCCAACGACTGGCTTGCATGCAGCCGGGCCTGCCCCATGACCGTGGTATCGGAATGCCCGCCGCTGGCCAGAAGCAGTGCTTCGCCGCTGCTCCACATCATGCCCTGACCGGCGACGTGCACTACCCCGTCGGGTGCCGTCATCCCAAGCAGAGGAGCGCCGCTATGGGGAGTCCGTCCTTCACCGGGCTCGGCACTGTGCTTAGGGGCTTCCGCGACTCCCGACGTGTACTGCGTCCCGGCAACCACCGTTCGGACAGCTGCCGTCATCGCCGGCAAGGGGGCCTGCTTCTGCACAATGCGCGACCGCATCGCCCCTCTCGCCCCCTCCTGCATCGCCAGCGGGCTGGTCACGTGCTTGCGCGCGGCCTGGGTGAATCGCTCGCCCAGCGTCTGCAGCTGGGTCAGCAGCGCGGAGGGCTGCACCGCCTCGCCCGCGGGCGCGGACGATCGATGGCCATAGGCGGTGAGCCACACGCCCGCCGTCGCGCGTACCGCACCCCAGGCATCGCTGCGCAGTTCGAAACCGGTGCCACGCACGCTGCCGACAAAGTTGTCAGCCTGGTGCCGCAGATGACCCAGCGTCAGCTGCGATACCTGCTGGCTGCTGGCCAGCTGCGCACGCAGCTGCTGGTTGGAATCGTCGAACAACAGATGGTTGCTGCCTTCACCGCCATCCCATTCGCGCGAGCGGATACCCCACAGCGCACCGCCATGCCGATGCGCCTGGTCGCCCGCGCCGGCCGCATGCCACGCCGGCGCCTGGCCACCACTGAGGTTGGCCTGCGCGCTGTGGCGTGCATCGCCGGCCTGGCCATAGGCCGACACGTCGCCCTGGCCACTGGCACCAGCGGGCGTCGGCACCACACCGGCCTCGCCACGCCCGTTGTACAGCGTTCCCAGCACCAGCGGCCGATCGATATCGCCATCCAGGAAGCCGACCAGCACTTCCTGGCCGATCCGCGGCAGGAACTGGCTGCCAACGCCAGGGCCGGCATAACGCTGTGCCACGCGCAACCAGGCACTGTCGTGAGCGCCCTCGCCCTGTCCCTGCTGGAAATGGAAGCGCACGCGCACACGGCCCTGGCTGTCCGCATGCAGATCCTTGCTGGTGCCCCCCTGACCGGCCACTACCACGGCCGTCTGGTAGCCCGGCACGGTCGGGCGCGGATTCAGCCGGGCACCGGTGCCATCCAGCAGCAGTGGCCGCCACGGCGTGCTGCGTTCAACCGCCTCGAACCGGTTGCTGTAACCCACCGCATCGGCCTGCTGCCACAGCGTCGCGTCGTCGCTCTCGGCCGGCGCGACACCGAACGCATCATCAAGGGTGCGCCGCAGGTCGGTCGGCAGGTTGTTGATACCGGCATGGTCCACGGCAACCAGCAACAGCTCCGGCGGTGTCGCGCCCGGCGCCTGCTGCAGCCGCAGCCAGGCCCCCGATCGCAGGCCACGCACGGTGCCCTGTCCGCGCCAGCGTCGGCTGTGTGCTTCGCGTGCCTGGGCCAGCAGCCGCGCCTGGCGCGAAGCGGCGGCGCCATCGCTGAACGCGTAGGCACCCACGGCATCGAAATCCTCGCGCGCCGACTGGCTGCCACCGCCGTCCATCGGCGACTGGCCGGCCAAGGCACGTACCTGCCGGTAATCATCACTCTGCAGGCTGACCGTGGTGCTGGCCAGGCTCCGGCACATGCCGATGGCCTGCACGCTGTCACTGGCTTCGGTGGCATCACTGCGATGGAAACGCACGCCGGACCCGGCGCTGGTCGCATCCTCCGGCAACGCCACGCTGTCGGCGAAGATCTCCATGCCATTGCCGCAGGGAGCCTCTTCATCGGCGTACAGCCGCCAGCCCAGCCCCTCTTCGGCCAGCAGGCGCTGCAGGAAATCCAGATCGCTCTCGCGGTACTGCACGCAGTAGCTGCGCACGCGTTCGCCCAGGAAGTCGTCGACCCCCTCGGCCCAGCGCCAGCGCGCGATGTCCCCATGCCCGGCAAGAACCGCGTCAACGATCGCGCGAACGGCCTGCTCCTGGAACACGCGGCTGTGGCGCGCGTGCTGCAGCCACCAGGTCCATGACACCAGGTGCAGACGGTAGCGGACCAGCCCACCATCGCCTCCAACCCGGGCGGCGTCGGCCACCAGTCCGCTGCGCTGCGATTGCCCACCGTCAGCCAGTTGCAGGGTCAATGTGGCGCGCGTTGCAGGCAGTGCCTCCAGGGCAGCATCCGCATCGGTGGAAAGCACGTCTACTTCGGTCCACGCGTGTTCGCCCAACGCGTCACGTCCACGCCAACGCTCCACGGTGCATGCCGTGAATGCGTCGGACTGCAGGCGATACAGACGCTGGGCGTCGCCAAGACCGGCGACCTGCGCCATCAGGTTGTTCAGCTGATCCATGCCATTTCCAGAGTGAAAGCCGCACGACTCTCGGGTGCGCGGCGTCGGTTTCCAGCCAATAAATCTACCAGATCGTGGTGTTCGTCAAAATCACGGCGCAAGATCGGGCAATGAACTGCGTTCTCCGTCACATAACTGACGGAATGCCGTATTCAGCCCCCGTGACTTTCCCTCATCCCGTAACCGCGTTCACATTCAACCGCTAGAATCGACCACAGTCCCCAACGAGACCTGCCATGCTGGATCAGGAAGCCCTGCTGGCCCCGATTTCCGAACACGCCCCGACCGGTGAAGACCTGTCATTCTCGGCCGAGTTCGATCGGATCATCGAAAACCGTCGTGCCGACGACCCGACCCTGGACCAGGGCGCGTGGCAGACCGACATCAAGTACGCCGACTGGAGCAGCGTACTGCGCGATGCCAACGATCTGCTGCAGACCCGGACCAAGGATCTGCGGCTGGCTGGCTGGCTCAGCGAGGCCGCAACCCAGCTGGAGGGATTCCAGGGCCTGGCCGCGGGCTACCGGGTCACCGCCGGCCTGTGCGACCGGTTCTGGGAAGAGGTGCATCCACAGGCACCGGACGGCGACTTCGAGGAACGTATCGGCAACCTCAGCTGGCTGCTGACCAATTCGCTGCAGTGGCTGCGGGCGGTGCCGATCATCGTCGCCCCCCAGGGCCGCTTCAGCCTGGCCGATTTCGAGCACGCCCATGCCCGCGCCAACAGCAGCGAGGACGATGACGGCCGCCCCGGACTGGACATCCTCAATGCCGCCCGCCGCGATACCCAGCACGGGTTCTATCGCCAGCTGGCCGATGACCTGCCGGACTGCAGCCAGGCACTGGCCGAGCTGCAGGCTGCGGTCGACAACCGGCTCGGCCTGGATGGCCCCAGCTTCAGCGCGGTCCGCGAGCAGCTCGAGCATCTGCAGCGCACCGTACTGCGCTTCGCGCGCGAGGCGGGCGTGCTGCTCGATGGCGAGACCGGGCCGGCAGAGGACACGTTCAGCGGCACCGACTTCGCCGCGGATGCCCCGGCATTCGACCCGGCGCCGGTCAGCGCCGCCCCGCGTGGGCCGGCCGGTGCTCCGGGTTCACGCAAGGAAGCCCTGCAGCAGTTGCGCCAGGTGGCCGAGTTCTTCCGTCGTACCGAACCGCACAGCCCCGTGGCCTATCTGGCCGAGAAAGCCGCGCGCTGGGGCGAAATGCCGCTGCACGTGTGGCTCAAGCGGGTCATCAAGGACCATGGCACGCTGGAGCAGATGGAAGAGATGCTGGACGTGAACCCGGAAGACTGAGCGCTTCCGGGCCATCGAGCGGAGAGCGGGCCTGGCCCGCTCTCCGCGCGGTTACTGGATCTTGAATTCGATGCGACGGTTGCGCGCGCGGCCATCGTTGCTGGTGTTGTCCGCCACCGGCTCATCAGGCCCCTTGCCCAGCACGTCCATATGGCTGCCCGGGATGCCCTTGGACATCATGTAGTTCTTCACCGCCAGCGCACGCGCGTGGCTCAGGGTCAGGTTGGACTCGCGCTGGCCGACGTTGTCGGTGTGGCCGATGATCAGGAAGCGGCTGTCGGGCATCTGCGCCATCTTGGCCACCATCTCGTCGAGGATGCTCATGCCGAACGGCGTGAGGCGGGCGCTGCCACTCTGGAACTCGATGATGCGGTTGGCCAGGGTCTGGTCCAGCACGTTCTGCTGCGATCCCACCTTCAGCGCGTTGGTGACCGTGTAGCTGGTGTTGCTGGCCAGGCTCAGGTCACTGGCGACCTGCTGGCGCAGGGCCTCGTTGCCGACCTCACCGCTGATCTTCACGGCCTGGCCGTTCACTTCCAGCTTGCCGGGCGACACCCGCTTCAGGCCAGGGTTGATCATGCCGGATACGTAATCGCCCCAGTTCGGCGGCGTGGCGATGGTCTCGACCTGGACGCGGTCGACAACGCGATCGGCCCCATAGACCGCGCGCAGGTTGTTGAGCAGCTTGGCCTTGGTTGCCTGGTCAGGCACCACGCCTTCGATCACCACCGGGCGCTCCGTGGTCGCCTGGGCTGCAGCCGGCGCGTTCTGCGCCGACAGTGGCGCGACGGCCAGCAGCAGCGGCAGCACGAGAGAAAGAGAATTGCACAGGCGCATCGTCAGGTTCCCAGGAAAGTCTCGCCGAACAGCTTGCGTGCGGTGGCCAGGGCCAGGTCGTCACGGTCGAGGAAGCTGCCGAAGCGGTTGAGGTTGTAGTCGCCGCGCAGGTAGTCGTCCACCCATTCCGAGTGCTGGATGCGGATCAGGAAGTCGCCGGCCTCGGCCGGATCCAGCACCGCGCGCAGCACCTGGCGGTCGGCGCCGTTGAAGCCGACGATCATGCTCGGCGCGGCATCATTGCGGATCAGCACGGCCAGTTCGAAATCACCGCGGGCGACGAAGCTGGACAGCAGGTCGAGCCAGAATGCCGCCACCAGCGGGCGATAGGCGGGATCGCGGACCAGTGGGAACACCAGTGCCTTGTCGATGTTGACGTCACCGCCGCTGAGCACCGGCTGCAGCAGCAGGCCCAGGGCCGGCAGCACCTGGCGCAGCGCCACGTCACCATGGCCGGAATCGCGCAGGCGCTGCTCGAGGTCGGCGACCGTGGTGTTCTCCAGGAAATCCTGGAAGCTGCCGTTGTAGTCACCGGGATCGGTGCTGATGCTGAAACGCGCGTCGGCCAGCTGCGCCAGTGCCTGTGCGGCATCACTGTCCTGGTAGGCCTGGCGGGCGAGACGGGCCAGGCCCGACCACGCGTTGGACATCGCCAGCGGGCTGCGGCCGATGAACGGCAGCGGTTCCGGTGCATCCAGGCGCAGCGCCGACAGCAGCGGGAAGCGTCGCTCGGACGCATCGCGGCTGGCCAGGAAGTGACCGCACAACACCATCTTGCTGCGCGAGCCAAGGAAGGCGTAGTGGATCTCCGGTGCTTCGTCGTAGCGCTGCTTCCAGTCCGGGCTCTGGCTCAGCAGCTCCAGGCTTTCGCCGGCCCAGCGATCCAGCCAGCCCAGCAACTGATGGTTGTCGGCCGCACGCACGAAATCGCCACGCGATGGCACCTTGCCAAAGTACGACACACCTGCGCTGACCACGCGGCTCATCGGGCACCTCCAGCGGCCGGGGCCGGGGCCGGGGCCGGTGTCGCCGGCGGCGCGGCAGCGGGCACCGCCGGTGCGCCGGGTTCGCCACCGGCTACCCGTTCGGGCAACTGCAGGCCGCGCTGCCAATCACCGCCACCCTGCGCCGCTTCACCGGCGCGGCGCACGATGCGCATCTCGACCGGAACCGACACGCCATTGCCCGTCCAGGTGATGCGGCTGGAATCATCCAGGCGCTCGACCTGGCCGGCCGACATCAGGCGGTTGACGCCGTTCGAGCCCGGCGCACTGAACACTTCCACCGTCCTGCCATCGCCGGTCACCGCCGTGATCTTCACGCCCGGCACCTGGCCGACGTTCGGGTACTGCATGGTGGTCCACTGCGGCGGCGTATTGCGGTAGCGCAGCACCTGGCCATCAATCTCGATGGTGTACTCCAGCGCACCGGCTGCCGGGGCCGGCAGGATCTCGAAGATCGTGGTGTCCTGCGCCGCACCAGCCGCCGAACCGCTCACCCAGTTGCCATAGTTGGCCACCAGCTCGGCCGACAGGTTCACGCCCTGCCCGGCCCAGCGCCGGGTCTCCAGCAGCGGACCGCGCTGGATCACCAGCGTCCCCAGTGCCTCCTTGTTGAAGGCGGCGATGCTGCCGCTGGCGCCGAAGATACCGGCAATGTCACTGGGTGCCGCATCCACATCGGAGTTGAGGTTGAACGGGTACTGCTGGCCGATGCGCGCCTTGAACGGATCGTAGACCTGCGCCTTCCAGGTCTTGTTGACCTCATCCTCGGTCGGCGCGATCAGCGTGCTGAAGGTCTGGGTCAGCGGTCGCAGCAGCAGCGGACGCAGTGCCTCGCGCTGCTTCTCGTCCAGCCCGGTCAGCACCTGCTCGTCCACCAGTGCCAGGCCCACGCTCAGCTCCGAACCCTCGTTGCTGAAGGTGTCCTGCATGAGCTTGCGGGTGCCGACACCGATTTCGCCCTGGCTCTTGATCGCGTTAAGGCGGGCACGCAGCTTGGCCAGCGTCTCGAAGTACGCGGTGATGACGGCAGGCTGGTCGCCGCGCTCGCTGGTCAGCCGCGCGATGCCTTCAAAGGCCTTGCCGATCGGGCCGACCGGCTGCGCCGCCGCCGTCGCCGCCGGGTCCTTGCGCAGGATGGTGCGCTGGAACCAGGCCACGAAGCCCTTGCGCGCCTTGCTGGAGCGTGCCAGCGCCTGCGGGTTGTCCCACACCGTCTCCTCGTTGATGCGCTCCAGCAGCATGCGCAACGGCGAGTTGCTGGCGTCGCCCAGCTTGTTGATACGACCGACAGCCTCGTCGAAGGTGCTGAACTCCGCCACGCTCAGGCCCTGCAGGAACTTGGTCCACTCGCGGGCGTAGTCGTTCTTGTACATGTTCACCAGCTCGCGCGAGACATGCTCCGGGCTGCCAGCCAGTGACAGGTCGCTCTGCTCGGTGGTGCCCAGTACCCAGTCGGTGGTGCTCAGCTGGGTATTGGCCGCCTCCTTGATCGCATCCTGCACATACTCCTCCCACGCCTTGCGCGAGAAGGCGCCGGAAATGGCGTAGCTGCCGTTGATCAGGCGGCCATTGCGCTCGACACCCACCAGGCTGTCGACCGTGGTGGTACCGAAACGTGCGCCGGCCCGCGCCTTGATCTGTGCATACACGCGCTCCATCGCCGGCTGGCCCTTCATCACCTGCCCCAGCGCCTGGCGCGTATCGGAGACCAGGGTGACCTTGTTCTGCACCTGCGGCCAGCTCGGCTTGCCGGCCTGCGCCACGTAGAACGTCATCAGCTTCTCGGCCGCGCGGACCATTTCCTCGCGGCTCATCTGGCCGCGGTTGGCCTCCAGCCAGGTGCGCCAGAACAGGGTCAGCTGCTGCGACAGGTGCGCGCCTTCCACGTACTTGGGATTACCCAGCATCAGGTAGGTCTTGAGCGCGTTGTAGGCATCGTTGGTGCTGGTCGGCGAGGCATTCTGGTACAGCACTTCGCTCTCGGCGGCGGTACTGTTGCCCTGCCCCAGCTTGTCGCGCTCGGCTACCACCTGGCCCAGGTAGTTCTCCAGGTTCGATACGGTGGGGGCCAGCATCACCTGCTGCATGCCGTGGTTGTACTCACGCAGCAGCTTCTCGCGGATCGCCGTGCCCTGGTACAGGCCGAGGTGGGTGGTGATGCCGCCCTCCTTGCCGTAACGGTCCAGCTGCTCCATGCGGTCCTGCAGCAGCAGCAGCGCGTCGATGCGCGACTTCAGGTCCATGCGGTCCTTCTGCACCCGCACGGCCTGGTCCAGATCCTTGGTCGCATTGGCCACCAGCTGCGCATTGGTCGTATACGACCAGGTCCACAGGCCCAGCGCCAACGCCAGCACACCTACCGCGCCGAGGAACACGCCATAGCGCAGGCGGTTCTGATGGGGGCTGGAATACTGCCGCACCAGCTCCTTGTCAGCAAAGATCACCTTGCGGAACAGATCCTTGAGGAAGAACGCGGTGTGGCCGGTCGGCGCTTCATCGACATTGGAGCCGCGCTCCAGGTTGAACTGGCGGCCGACACGCTCGGAAGCATGGTGCACCGAGCGCCCTTCCTGCAGCGCGCTGGAGAAGTAGAAGCCGCGGAACACCGGCTTGAACTGGTACGGATTGTCTTCGAACAGCGTGGCGATGAACGTACGCAGCGCCGGCTTGATGCCGACGAACTCCAGCGGCAACGACAGCAGGCCCGGCGACACCTCGCGGCCACGCTGCATCGCCATGTGGGTCAGGCTCATTTCCTTGATGCCTTCGGCCAGCTCATCGAAGTGGCTGTCGAAGGCTGCCAGTGCATCGCCCTGCTGCTGTACGTCGAACGGCAGCGTCGCGCCCCACACGTGCTCGCGCTCGCCCGGGTCCAGGTTGCGGAAGAATTCGCTGAAGCCGGCGATCAGGTCAGCCTTGGTGAACAGCACGTAGACCGGCGCGAACACTTCCAGCCGCTCGGTGATTTCCTGCACGCGCTGGCGCAGGTTCTTGGCCAGCTCGATCGCGAATTCCGGCTTGCTGCCGGAAAGCTCGGCCAGGCTGGCGGCGATGATCACGCCGTTGATCGGCGCGCGTGGACGGTTCTTCTTCAGCAGGCCGAGGAAGGTCAGCCATTCCATGCGGTCCTCGACGCTGACCGAGTAACGGCCGGCGGTATCGAGCACGATGCCATTGGTGGTGAAGTACCAGTCACAGTTGCGGGTGCCGCCGATGCCCTGCACCACGTTGCCGCGGTTGTCCTCGAACGGGAACTGCAGCCCGGAGTTGAGGATGGCCGTGCTCTTGCCGGCCGCGGGATTGCCGATGATCACGTACCACGGCAGCTCGTACAGCGCGGCGTTGCCCTTCAGCACGCCCATCCGCGAGGACTTGATCTGCTTGACCGCATCCATCATGCGGGTGCGCAGCGCCTCGGTATCGGCGCGCTGCGCCGGCTGCGACGAGGCCACCGCCTTGTCCGCCTCATCCTTGACCATCGCCTCCACCCGCTTGGCCGCACGCCGCGCGAGGATCCGCTTGATGCCCCAGACCAGCAGCGCCAGCAGCAGCAGGCCTGCCAGCACGACGGCCACCCAGATGCCTATCTGCCGCGCTTCGGCTTCACCGTAGTGGGCCAGCGCAGCGGCGCCGACCAGGCCGATCACCATCCACAGACGGTAGTCGCGCAGGTAGTAGCTGAAATTGCTCAAACTCATGCAGGGATCCAGGGGTCAGGAGGCCGACGGCGCATCGGCCGGCAGCGTCGGGGAAGGAAGAGGGTCGACCAGGCCGAACAGGCGCTGCTGGTTGTCGGCAACGCCGAGCAGCAACACCGGTTCGACCTGGCGTTGGAGTTGTGCATGGGCCAGCGCCAGCTGGGCGATCGGCAGCACCGGCCCCAGCTCGCCGGCACTGATCGCCAGCGCCAGGCTCTGCGGACTGAAATCGAGGTCGGGCGCCAGCGTCGCGGCGATGGCAGCGGCATCGACCATCAGGTCGCCGCGGTGATCGGCATCGTGCAGCACGAACTGCGCCTGCGCCGGCGCCTGGCCGAGGGAGGCATGCCAGTGCGTGGCCAACGCCGCCAGCTGCCGGCGCTGCTCGGCCGGGCGCTGCGCTTCGATCTGTTCGGCACGCACCAGTTGCGGGCGCCACACGCGGCCGGCCCCGTCGTGCGCCAGCGCCCGGCTGGACAGCAGCACGCCGGCGGCGCCTTCGCCCGGCACCCGGCCATCGGGATTCTGCGCGGTCGCCAGCACGCCCGAGGCCTGCCAGGCCGCGACGAGCGCGGAATCGATGAAGGAGGTGGCCGCCAGCACCAGGTGCCAGCGCGGCTGCCCCGTCGACAGCGCATCGATCACCCGCTGCAGATGCGGCCAGACTTCGCGGGCGCCATCCAGCGTGGTGACGCGCACATCGAAGCGGCGCGCATCCAGGCCCGCCAGGCGCGCCTGCTCCAGCAGCCAGTCCTGTGCCCAGTGGCGCAGCGGATCGGACCAGCTGCCGGGCACCAGAAGCTCGATGCTGAGTACGTTCTCCACGCGCTGTTCGTCGCGACGACGCAGCCCTGCCACCACCACTTCCTCAGAGGCCACGATCTCCGGCAGCACCGTGAACACGGTTTCCAGCAGCTCTTCCAGCACCGGTCGCAGCAACGCCAGTGCGCGGCGTTCATGCGCCGCCGTGTCGATGCCATCCTGGCGCGCCTGCACGACCTCGAACTCGTCCAGATCCTGGGCCGCGCTCATCCGCACCGGCAGGTTGTAGTTGTCACGGAAGCGCCCATCCAGCGAAGGGCGCGGTGGCGCCGCAGCCGTCGCCAGCAGCGCCGGCGCATCCAGATCCACGCCCAACCGAAGGGTGCCGGCAAGCAGCGCGACCGAAGGCGGCGCAGCGGACTGCGGATCGGTCGCCTCCTGCTTTGCAGCTCCCGCCTTGGCGTCATCAGACGTGGCCTTGTCCAGCGCCGATTCTGCGCCACGGCGCACAGCGCCGCGCAGCATGAAGCCTGCGCTGCTCAGCCCAACAGGCAGCAGGCCCAGGTAGGCCAGCATCTGCATGCCGGTCGGTACCGTGCCGCTGTTGCGCCAATAGAGAATCGTCGCGCCCCAGGTAGCGATGAACACCATCACCACCGACGCTGCCTTGCCCAGCCATCCTGCCATCAGTTGCCCTGCTCCATGCGCTGCTCCCGTCGACCGCGCCGATCAGCGCAGGCCGGTAGCGGCCTGCGAAGCCACCAATGTCGCCCCGCATCCGGTACGGTCACCGTCGCGCGCCACCGGTTGGCCGTCGATCATGACGGTTGCGTCACCACTGACGATCGTGGTCGCGCCATGCATCGCGCACACGGCACGGTCACCCACGCGCGCCACCGGCTTGCCATTGATGTCGGTCTCGCCAGTGCCTGCCACCACGCTGCCACCGTGGCTGAGCTTGTCACCAACGACAATAAATGGTCGTGCCATCCATCATGCTCCTTGATCCTGTGTGACCTGGCGCTCCATCGCCCCCTGTGCCCCGGCGACCCAGATCATCGCCATAACCATACCAGCACCACCGTGTGGTTATCACCCTTGGCGTGACAGCTCTTCACGCTTGGCCGCACGCGCCGCGCGGCAGCGGGATGTCATTTCCACGTGAACATAGTCCTTGATGCTGCGCCAGTTGCCGCCCCAGTCCAGCCCTGCCTGTTCAGCCAGTTCGCCGTACAGGAAGTAGCCGCGCTTGGTCCACTCATCATTCATGTCCCACTGCAGCTTGCCGTCACGGATCGGGGCGCTGTCCACGCCCAGGCCATACTGATGGCAGCTCTGCCACGCACCGGCCCGTGTCGCCTTGCCTCCGGCCATCAACTCGGCCTGGCGCTCAGGGCTGCGATAGCCCTCGATCAGCACCATCTCGTAGCCATACTGGCGCCGCATCACCTCGTAGATGGCCAGCACGCGCTGCTGCAGATCCGCATCGATCTGGTTCCACTTGCGGTCCGCCGTGACAATTTCAGGCCGCAAACGACGCACCTCGGCGGTCGTGAACACCTCCGGCGGCGGCGGCGGCGGCGGGGTCAGTCGCTCGCCACGCAACAGCTGGGCCACCATCGAACTGGATTCCGCCAGATCATCGCCGCGAAAATCTTCCAGCACCACCGTCTGGCGCGTGACCAGTATCACAATTGGAGGAATCACCAGAGCGGCCGTGGCAATTGCCAGAATCGGCCAATGGCGCCGGATCGCGCTATGCGCCGCACCGGCTTCTTCACGAACCCCACTGCGCACCCGCGTGACGCCGTGACCGACCTTGTCACCGACCCGCCCGGCCCTGCGCCGGAATCCGCCGAACCGGCGCGCCAACGCCTGGTGCAGCGACTCCACCGTCTCAGGGAACAACAACACCCAGCACACCAGTGCCACAAGCAGCACGACGGCAATGGCTGCAACCACGATTGGCAACACTGGTCCTCCCTGACACGCGATCTGGTTGACGCCCCAACCGCTTTCACTAAGAATGCGAAAATTCGCTTCGGCAGATGCCGACTCAAACCAAGGGCTGGAAGCACTTGAATAATGGCGGAATCAACCGGCCAAGTCTGCTCTCAGGGGGAGCGCAGACCAAAGGCCAGGCCCCCAATGCGGGCCGTATTCTGGCAGACATGGAGGGCCGGCAGGCAACCGCGTCGCCTCGTGCTGCGCGTGTATCGTCTGGTGGCACCCGTCGCCTCGGGCTATGGCTGGGCATCGGCGCCGCCGTTGTCGCAATTGCCGGGCTTGCTGCGTGGGGCCTCTCCGGCAGCGCCGATTACCCCGAGCCCAGCGAGTATTCGCTGGCCCCGGATCCGGCTCACGCAACGGGGCACCCGGATATCCCCGCCACGTCATCACGCGACGGTGCGGCCATGATCGTGGATGCGCCGCCTGCAGTGGGTGAGCCCGCGCTACCTGCACCCGCAGAGAGCATGGCGCCCGCACCTGCTGATGCAGCCGCGGCAGTCGCCGCCCCCGCCACGGCAACAACAGGCACCAGCGCGCGCAGCCCTGCAGCAGCGTCACGCAGCACGCGCGAGGCGCCGCGGGCCGGCACTCAGGGCAAGGGCGATGAAAACCTGCTCGGCACCCTGCTCGGCATCATCAAGGAAGAAGACAAGGCCAAGGGCAAGGCGAAGGCCAGTACCCAGCCGCAGAGCATGGATGACCTGATCGCGCAGATCGAGGCCGACCAGCGCAAGCGCACCGAGGACGAGCGTGCCGCCTTCGAGCGCGTGGCCAGCAAGAAATCCGCGTCGACCGAGTCGAACATCCAGGCCCAGCTGCGCAGCTGCCCCAGCCCGACCTCGCTGAAGGGCGTGGATTGCCGCCGGCGGATCTGCGCCGCCGTGAGCGGCAAGGACCCGGCCTGCCCGGCGATGTAGTTGGTCTCCTGCGGCGTCGGGCCGTGCCCGACGCAGCGATGACGAATGCCCGTGAAGATCGAACCGATAAGCCTTGTCTACATTGCGTTGGTGCTTGGCCTTCTCAGCCTCGTCTCGCACTCGGTTTTTCACTACCTTGCACGCTTCTCGCGCTGGCAATCCAAGACGAAGCGCTGGTTGGCGATCAGTCCGCTGCTGGGCTCCATGGCGCTGCTCATCTTCACGGTGTACTACGTTGCTACGCACTAGCCGGGTAGAGCTTCCGGTCCAGCCCCCATGGGTTGAGTATCAGGCGTTGCCGGAGGTCCACGGCAGAAGCGCCAGCAGAACCATCGGCGCGAGCACGATCACTGCATTGAACAATGCCGGCAGCAGCCAGCGGACCCATAAGCGTGGCGCCCGTTCCTCGCTTGTCCGCTGCTGTGAGCATGCGCTCCGGTTGAGTGGTGCCTTCATCGTCAGGGAGTCCAGCTCGCTGGCCAGGGCGTCGGGCCACGCAACACGAGGTGCGTGACGCAGCAGCCAGAATCCCGCCAGCTCGAACCAGAACATGAGGCTGCCGAGAAACAGGACAGACAACCAGCCGGAAAGCCCTTTGACACGATGGTCAGGATCAATCCAGGGATCGAAGACGAGCCGCTCCATCCGTGCCAGATCCGCCTGCACTCCACCCGTCGTCGGAGCGAAGGCAACCTGAGGAAGCGTTCGCATATTCCCGTTCATGTAATGACGAATGAACTCCCAAAGCTCTTCGGGACCTGCGTCGTTGAGCTCCGGCTCCGACAGGGGCAGGAACTTGTCGATCTGGCGACTGCCTGGCGTCAACTCAACAACAGCGAGTACCTGGACTGGCGTGGAGCCATGTTTGCCACGGACGAGATCTCTCCTGCTGATGGGTACCGCAGCATCGTAATCCAGACTTACCCAGCCTCTTTTCGTGTCCACCCAGTAGTAGAACTTTCCAAGCCGGCGACTGAGTACCACCGGCGGCTCAGCAGGCTTGCGATACAGATGACAGACCGACGCCAGACAACCGATCGCCCCGCCAGCATACAAGGTGACCAGCAGAATCAAATGCGGCCAGCCCTGCGCCCAGCTCTCGATCGTCAAAGCCACGTTGATCGCCATACTGATGAGTGGTAACGACGCGACCAGTGACAGGACGAACAGAAAGCCCCGATTCGAGGGTCGCTTCCAGCCTGCGAACACCAGGGAGCTCTCGTCAATCCACTGAACCGCACGACCAGGGCTCGTGGACGCCCGCCCCGGCAGACCCACCTCCTGCAGGAAATGCCCCCAGTGCCCGTTCTGGCCTGGGAGCACCTTGAATCCGGACACCTTCATCTCTCCCTCTCAGCCGCACGTTCCTTCAGCTGATGCCCCACCTCATCGTTCCGGGCCTTCGCTGCAGCTATCGACTCCTTCCAGAAGTGCTCCATCTTCTCCGCGCGCCCTTCCGCATGATCGACCCGCCCGTACACGCCAGGGGCGCGGAGTGGCGGCGTACCCGAAGAAGCCGCCGTGCCCCTGACGATGGACGCGGGCCAGACTGGCTTGCGGCACAGCTTCATCGCCAGGAAGCGGAACAGTGCCCAGGGCAAGGTGAGCGGCAGCGCGATCCACATCAGCCCTGAGCCGGCCGAAGACACATGAATGATGAATGCATTGCGGAAGCTCGGCGCTACCGAGGTGTAGAGCTGCAACGGCGGGAACGGGAGCGCGGAACGCCCCTCTTCCATGAAACGCCGGATCATTTCCCAGTGCGCGAGCACGACGGCGGGGTTGGAGCCGCAATCCGACCCGACTGCGAAGGTGTGGACCACCTGATCGCCGCGCATCACCAGGCCCCTGAGATCGTAGGTGTAGTCCTCGCCGGGTCCCGCAGGCTTGTCCCTGCCGATGATGAAGTGGACATCCGACCAGGGCGCCGACACCACCTTGCTGCGCCCACCCGTGAAGACGTGCACCTGACGCGTAGCGCGATCAAAGCGGATGGGGTAGTACCTATAACGCAGGATATCCCGGAAGAGCATCTTCCATAGAATGAACGCCAAGAATGCAAGAACGAGGGCGATCAAGCCTGCGATTGCATACACCTCATTCGATTCGAGCGGCCCAGTCCGATCAACCAGCGATGAAGTTGCGTGCAGGATCGCAATGACGAACAACAGCCCCAGCATGATGAAGACGCTCGCCCCCATCAGCGCCCAACCTCGATACAAGAAATGACGATCAACATACTCGATGCAATCATCATCAATGGCGATGATTCCCTTATCAATCGGGACAAACGTGGATGAGTCGAAATGACGCACATCGGCAGCCCTTTCGTACTCGGCAAGGGGACGATTATTGCGATACCGCTGGGTAAGCCAGCCGGCGAACTGGCTCATCGCCCATCCTCCCTGCGCATGAAAGCGAAGTCGCAGCTGGACGGCACCCGCTGCCGCGCTCTGCGTTGATCGACAATCATCCTGACGAGCGCTCGATCAAGTAGATGATGCAACGGCCTGCTCCTGTGCCATGACGTCCGTCTCGACCAGTCCAAGTGAATCATCCGCATCAACCGCACACGCCTCCTCTACCCACTGCGGCCAAACAGGCATGCGACAGGATCGCAGGACCAGCCACCGGCAGAACACCAGGGGCAACAGCAGCGGCATCAGGATGAATCGGGCACTCAGCATGGCTGGCCCGAGGCTGGCCACCACAAACAGATAGCAGTTGCGCAATGAAGGCACCACGGACAGGTTCATCTGCCTACCGTCGATAGTGTCGACCACTTCTGCAGGACCGTCCTCCATGTAGCGACGAAGGAACTCCCAGATCGCCCGTATCTTCTGCTCGTCATCGAAGTAGTGGCCGACAGCGAAGGTCCGCTTGACGACGTGATCCTCAATGATGCTGCAACGCAGATCACGCAGGAACTCCTCGCTGGTTCCTCGCCCGATGTAGAACACGGCCTCATCCCAACGGACGGATACGGCTCCCTCCTTCCCGCCGGTGAAGAAGTAGACCGTGCGGTTACGCCGATTGAATCTCGTCGGGTACCAGACGTAGGTGAAGAACTCGTATCGAAGGGTGATATGCCAGAACAGTGCTGGGGCGCCGATCACGCACGCAGCCACCATCGCATACATCACCCAGTCCCAGCCGTCTCCCTCAAGGTTGGGGATGACCACAGTGAAGAGAAGAAAGAAACCAAGCAGGAACAGCCCCAGCGTGCCAAGCAGGACCACGGTGGTCGATACCATGCCGCGCAGCCGGAAACGACGATCGATCAGATCGATGTAGGTCGAGTTGAAGCGGACCAGGCAGGCGCGCTCGGCAGGCGTCACGGATTGGGGGTTATGGGCATCGAAACGCGTGGCGTCCTCATGTGGAGAAAGCCCACGGCCCAGGGGAAACTCCCGCATCCATCCGGTGAACATCGAATCTCCTTTCAGCGTCCCCGGTGAGCATGACACGGGATTGAGTTACTGGGTGGCTTCGTGGCGTCATCGCGAGGGCTGCCCAAGTGCGCACCGTGCCCGGTTTGGATGAGTTGGCTGGGCAGGCGCGCCAGCGTGCGGGACTGGGTCAATGAAATCTCTCATGTTCACGCTCTCGCTCCAGACCGCAGCTCTGTTGGCCATCCTGCCGTTCACTGCATCCGCATCCGCCTGAGGGGAAGCACTCTCATCCGCGGCGAAGTGCGGCTCCGGTGCAACCATGCAGCAGAAAATCATGGCGGACCTATGGTTCGTTCCTCATGGGCGACTTTGTCCCCGTGCACAACGAAGACAAGCTGCCCTACTGCGGTGCAATGAATGATGACGTCCTCCGGAGGATCACGCTGGACGGCTTCTCGAGCATGGCCCACAAAGTGTCGATTGCGGATTTTGATGCCTTCACAGACGCTGCTGGCCGATCGTGGGGTGCGCACGTCGAAAATCGACGCTGATCTGTAGCGTGCCGACCTCAAGGCTGCCGCCGGAGTGAAATGGCAGGACGCGATGGACTTCTGCGAGTGGGCAGGAAGGGCGCCAGGCCGGAAGCTCACGCTCCCAACCGAGGCGCAATGAGAGCTTGCGGCTTGGGCGGGAAGGAAGATGGTTGTGTATCCGGCCGATAGAGGCGTCGCAAATGCCAGCCGACGAGAGCCCCCCATCTTCGCAAGAAGACGCCGCCGCATTTCGTTCAGAAGCGTTCACCTTCATGGAACTGGCCGACATAGTCAGGCTCTCGCCAAAGGTTCGGGTCATCTGCGTCAATCATTGATTCCTTCCTGACATACGCTGGCCAGGTGGGCGCTTTGCTACTTTTGAGTACAAGCCAGCGGCACGCTATCAGAGGAATGAGGAAAGGCATAAGCAGCCATCTCAACTGAAGGAGGGACTCACCAAGGCTTATAACCACGGTCAAATAGCAATTCTTCCAGGAATCTGCCACGGAGAGGTTCAATCGCCGCGGTGCCACAGGGCCAATCAAATGCTCCGGCCCCTCATCCATGTAACGCCGGATGAACTCCCATATCTCCCTCACCTTCTTCTCATCGTCAAAGTAGTGACCAACGGCGAAAGTGCGGCGCACTACATCACCGTCCATTAGGTGCACTCGAATATCACGCAAGTACTTCTCACGATCCCCGTGACCCAAGTGAAAGTACGCATCTTCCCAAGGGACGCTGATTACGCCTCCGTCTCCACCTCCAACGAAAGCATGCACCATCCGCGTGCGTCGATTAAACCTGATTGGATAGTACTTGTAGGAAAAAAAATCTCGCCCAAAGGTGAGCCAACAAACCAAGGGCCACTGACCAACAAAGATCAAAAGAAACACAGCGGCGACCCGCCAATCATAGACGCCATCCGGCCGAGCGTTTGGCACCCAGAAAGAAAGCATCCAAAGACCAAACAGCGCCATCGCACTACATACCAACGTTGCAACCGTTGTACCAACCATGCCTCTCAAACGATAGCGGCGATCGATTACATCCATGTAAGTGGAATTAATACTGATTACACAGTGCCGCTCAGAGCAACATTCTTCTCGCTCCCGCGGCAGCCTCTCCAGTCGCTCAATCGCATCAATCGGCCTGTTTGTCCTGAATTTCGTCAGCCAACCTGTATACACGTCAATCCTCTTCGCCGGGCGATCTTCAGCTGTGCTCTAGCAACTTCCATTGCTTGGATGATACCTGCGCCCGCGCGCGCCACCATAGGCGCATCGGCAACTGCCCTGGACCTTTCCGCTATCAGTAACGGCGCCGCCCGCGCACTTGCCATCAATTGCCCCTGTTGAGCCGTAGATTGAAGCGCGCGCAGTAGCTCTTCACTCTGGC